>JAEKLU010000229.1 GCA_019509685.1 Mesorhizobium sp.
CGAGGTGCGCGCCTCAAAGAGCTTCACGGCGAGCGCGCCGGTGTCGGGCAGCGGCAACGCCGCCTATGTCGGCGCGCTGGACAATGCGTTTGGCCAGGCGGCGAAAGATATCGTGCGTTGGACGGATTCCGTTATCTGACGTTAGCGCTGCCCCTCATTGCCCTGCCGGGCATTTCTCCCCGTATAGTGACGGGGAGAAAGACGCTTTTCGCGTATGATTTCGCCAAATGCCAACGTTGCAGAACGGGCGCCAAGGTTGCGGCCATTTCTCTTCTCCCCGTTTACGGGGAGAAGGTGCCGGCAGGCGGATGAGGGGTAGCGCCGACTGATGTCATCAGTGCGCTTTACGAGACAAAGCCCGTTGAGGGGCAACAAAAAAGGCGGGCCGAAGCCCGCCTTTTGCTTTCCCAATCCGCTCAGTGCAAGCGGCCGCTGGCGTGAGCCAGCATGGTGTAGACCTTGCCGGTGTCCGACGTCAGGTAGGTCTGCGCCATGATGTTGTCGCGGTCGTTGCGCGAGACATCCTTGAGCAGCTTCTCGAAATCCTCGCAGTAGCGGTCAACCGCGGCGCGGAATTCCGTCTCGGCCTGATATTTGCGGCGGATCTCGTCGAAGGTCTGCTGGCCCTTCAGCGTGTAGAGGCGGCGCGTGAACACGTCGCGCTCGCCGCCCCTATAACGGTTCCACAATTCTATCGAGGCGTCGTGGTCGATGGCGCGCGCGATGTCGACGGAGAGCGAGTTGAGCGATTCCATGACATGCAGCGGCGAGCGCTGGGCAGGCGTTGCGCGCGGTGCTTCGGCGGGCGTTGCCGGCCTAAGTTCTTCCTCGCGCGAGGCGTTGGTCAACAGATCGCGCACCCAGCCGCCTTGTGGCGTCTTGGCATTGGGATCGCGGCGCGGCGCCTCGGCGGGACGTTCGAGATCGAGCGTGCCGCGCAGCGCCGTCTCGGCGACCGGCGCCTGCGGCGCGCGAGGCATAGGTTGCGGCTGTTGCTGCGGCTGCGGCGCCGGCGGACGACGCAGCGGCGGTTCGGCCGCACGGGCCGGCGCCTGCGGAGCCGGGCGCAGACCGCGCGGCTCGCCGGCTTCGCTGGAACCACTGCGGCCGGATTTCGCAACGATGTCCGACAGTTCCTTCAGCGCATTGATCTGCTCGGCGACGGCACGGCGGATGGCCGAGGTCGATTCCTTGGCCTCTTCCGGCATCTCGATGACGCCCTTCTTGAGTTCAGCCCGGGTGAGGTCGAGCTCACTCTTGATGGAGCCGGCGGTGCGGCGCATCTCCTCGGTCGCATCGGCGAAGCGGCGGGTGGCCGATTCGACGACCTCCGTGATGGCCGTGCGGATCTTCTCCGCCGATTCCATCGTGCGGCCTTCCGCGTTCTGCATCGTCTGGCCGACGAGGTTCTCGAAGGAACGCATCACCCGCTCGAGGTCTTCCGACTTCTTGACCAGGCCGACGGCGAGGTCTTCCAGCGACGACTGACGCTCCAGCGTGTGCTCGAGATTGCTCTGCGCGGAGCTGAGCAAATTCGAGGCGCTAGACAAGAGGCGGCTGTGCTCGTCGAACTTGGTCGCGATCGAGGCAACCTCGCGCAGCGTCGACGACGACAGGTCGGTGAGCCGTGTCGTGTTCGAATCGACGAGGCGGGCCGAGGAGGCGAAGGTCTGCGCGGCCTTCTCCGTGGTCGTGGCGAAGCTCTGCGTCGAGCCGGCAAGCCGTTCCTCGACCTGGCCGAGGTTGACCGCAGCCTGATCGATCAGCTGGCCGAGCTGGGCGCTGGAGGTCGACATGCGGCCGATGAGGTCGGCCACGCTGTCGGAAAGCGAGGAGCGTGCACCTTCGACGGCCGAAAGCGTCTCGGCGGTGCGGCTGGCGAGCGCGTTGACGAGGCTTGCGTTTTCGCTGCGCAGCTTCTCGGTCGCCCGCTCGGTGACCTCTTCCATGCTGCGCTGCAGCTCGGATCCACCCTGGGTGAAGCGATCGACCAAGGGTCTCGCCGTCTCGTCGAGGATTTTCGCCATTTCGGCCGAGCGCGCTGCAAGCATGGTGTTGAGCTCGCGCGTGTTGGAACCGATGGTCCTCGCCGCCTCGTTGGTGCTCTGGCCGATATGCTGGCCGACCGCGGTGAAGGTCTCGGCAATGACGTTGGCGCGCGAGATCAGCTGCGCTTCGGCGCTGGAGACCTGCTCGTTGAGCTTCTGGCCCATCGTCTCGGCGGTGTAGGCGAGGCGGTTCTCGACACTCGCCACCTGGTCCTCGACACGGGCGGCGGTAGCGGCGGCGCTCGCCGACAGCCGCTCGTCGGCGCCGGCCAGCACCTGCTCGATCTCGCGGGCATGCACAGCCAGCTCCTGGCCGGTCTGGCGCGCGCGGTCGGCGACGCGCTGCTCGGTGGAGGCGAAGGCCCCGATGATGGTGTCGGCATGCTCGCCGATGGCCGAGCTGCTCGAGGCGATGCGCGCAACCAGCCGGTTGTCGGCGTCGTCGAAGATCCGGCCGATTTCGCCGGCGCGGGCCGAAAGCGCTTCCGAACCTTCCGCGATGCGCGCCATCAATTGCTGGTCGGCGCTGTCGAAGATGCGGCCGAGATCGGAGGCGCGGGCGGCCAAGGCTTCGGCCGATTCGCCGATGCGCATCGAGAGCCGCTCGTCGGCGCCTTCGAAGTTGCGCAGGATATCGCCGGCGCGGGCGGCCAGCGACTGCGCGGTTTCGACCGCGCGGGCAACGAGCTTCTGGTCGGCGGCGTCGAAGGTGTTGGCGATCTCGCCGGCGCGGCTGGCCAACTTGTCGGCGGTTTCCTCGGCGCGGGCCATAAGAGCGCTCGACGCATCGTCGGCGCGAGCCATGAGCATGTTGGACGTATCCTGGGCACGCTCGTGCAGGCGGCGGTCCGCCTGCTCGAAGGCCTGGGCGATGTCCTCGGCCCTGGCAAGCAGCGCCGCCGAGGTCTGCTCGGCACGTTCTACAATCTTGCGGTCGGCGTCGCTGAAGGCCGCGCCTGCCTGCTCGTGCAAGGTGCTGGTGACTTCCATCACCTTGTCGCGCAGGGCGCCCGCCACGAAGACGGCGGTCTTTTCCAGGACGCCGCGGACATTGTCGACGCCGGTCGAAAGCGCGCGTTCCATGGTGCCGGCGCGTTCCTCGATGATGCCGGTCTGGCGGCTGAAGGCCTGTTCGATCTTTTCGACATCGGCGGCGATCGCGGCCGAGATGTCACCGCTTCTGGCGGCGATCTGGTCGATATGGCCGGCGACCGAACGGTCGACCTCCTTGCGCGCGTCGGTGAGCTTGACGAGATCGTCCTCGAGCGCCCGGGTCAGCATGTTGCGGCCCTCGGACAGTTTGCCGACATGGCCGGCAATGATGTCGTCGATATCCGAGCGGCTTTCAGCCAGCTTCTTGAGGTCGGCTTCCAGGGCGCGTGTCAGCACGTCACGGCCTTCGGCGAGCTTTTCGACCTGACCGGCGACCAGGCCGTCGATGCCGGCGCGGCTTTCGGCAAGCTTGGCGAGATCGGCTTCCAGGGCGCGTGTCAGGATGTCACGGCCTTCGGCAAGCTTTTCGACCTGACCGGTGACCAAACCGTCGATGCCGGCACGGCTCTCGGCCAGCTTGGCAAGATCCGCCTCGAGCGCGCGCTTGAGGATATCGCGGCCTTCGGCAAGCTTCTCGACCTGGCCCGAGACGAGGCCGTCGATGCTGGCGCGGCTTTCGGCCAGTTTCGCCAGATCGTCCTCCAGGGCCTTCGACAGTGCCGAGCGATTTTGCGAGAGCTGATCGGCATGCGTCTGCATGAGGCCGCTGGCGCTCGTCAAATCGCCTTCGAGGGCGCGCGAAAGCTCGGCGCGGTGATCGGTGATCTTCTGCGAATGGTCGACGATCGCGCCCTGGATCGTGTTGAGGTCGGCCTCGAGCGCACGCTTGAGAATGTTGCGGCCTTCGGCGAGCTTCTCGACCTGACCGGCAACCAGACCGTCGATCGAGGAGCGGCTTTCGGCCAGTTTCGCCAGATCGTCTTCAAGCGACTTCGACAGCACGGAGCGTTCCTGAACCAAGCGGTCCTGATGGTCGGCAACTGCGCTGCTTACATGGCGCAAATCGTCCTGCAGGGCATTGGACAAGGCGGAGCGATTCTCGACGAGCTTGTTCTGATGCTCGTTAATGGCGCCGCTGACCGACTGCAGGTCGGCTTCCAGAGCCTTCGACAATTGGGCGCGATCCTCCAGCACCTTGTCGGAGTGTCCCGCAATGGCACCCTTGATATTGTTGAGGTCGGCTTCCAGCGCGCGCTTGAGGATATCGCGGCCTTCGGCGAGCTTCTCGACCTGGCCGGCGACCAGGCCGTCGATCGAGGCGCGGCCCTCGGCCAGTTTCGCGAGGTCGGCCTCGAGCGTCTGCGACAGCACGCTGCGATCGTCGGCGAGCTTGTTGGAATGGCTCTCGATCAAGCCGCGGATGCCGCTCAGATCATGTTCCAGCGCGCGGCTCAGTTCGCCGCGGTCCTCGGCGATCTTGGCCGAATGGGTGTCGACCAGGCCCCTGATGCCGATAATGTCGGTTTCGAGCGCCTTGGCGAGCACGGCGCGGCCCTCGGCGATCTTCTCGACCTGGTCGGCGACAAGGCCGTCGATCGAGGCGCGGCTGTCGGCGAGCTTGCCGAGATCGGCTTCCAAGGCGCGGGCAAGGATGTTGCGGCCTTCGGCCAGTTTGCCGACGTGACCAGCGACCATTTCGTCAATGATCGTACGAGCTTGGACAAGCCTGCTGGAGTCTTCGTTCAAAGCCTGGGCGAGGCGGTTGCGGCCTTCCTCCAGCTGTTCGAGATGGCCGCCCAGCGACGCGTCGATGGCGGCGCGCGACTCGTTGACCTTGCGCAAATCTTCTTCCAGCGCGCGCGAGATCAGGCCGCGACCTTCGGCCAGCTTCTGCACCTGGTTGGTGACCGCCGCATCGATCGCGGCGCGGCCCTCGGCGAATTTCGCCAGGTCCGTCTGCATGGCGGTGGCCATGCGTTCGCGGCTCTCGGAAAGCTTGCGGCTGTGGTTTTCGACGGCTTCCTCGATGCCGACGCGGGCATTGGCGAGCCGCTGGATGTCGGTATCGAAGGAGCGCGACACGACGTGCCGGGCCGCTTCCATGCGGCCGGCGAAATCGGTGGCGCGGGCTTCGAGCATGGACGAGGTCGACGAGATGATGTCGGCCATATCGGCGCCGATCTGCGTCTTGCCCTGGTCGATCATCGACGACAGATGGTCCTTGCTCTCGGCGAAGGTGTGAGCGATCTCGCGGGCACGTTCGACCAGCGTCTCATTGATCTGGCGGGCGCGGGCTTCCAGCGCGGCATTCAGCTTCTGGGTGCCGGTGTCGAGCGCCTCGGCGCGGGTCTGGAACTCGCTGATCAGCGCCTGGCCGCGCTCGGCCAGCGTGCGCTCGATGCCGTTGAGGCTTGCCTCGAACTCGGAATTCAACGTGCGCGCCGCGCCGCCGAGCAGCGAAACCATGCCGTGGGTGCGATCGTCGAGCAGATCGGTCAGCGAACGGGTGAGGCCGTCGGTGGTGTCGGTGAGCTTGGCGATGCGGGTGTCGAGCAGGCTGGCGAAGGCCTCGCCGGAGGTCGAAAGCCGATCGGTGATGTTGTCGAGGCGCGATTCCACGGAATCGAAGATCGACGTCGAGCTTTCGTTGATGCGATCGATCAGCGTGTCGCCGGAATTGTTGATCGTCATCGACAGCTTGGTCGAGGCGTTGAGGATCGAATCGCGGATGATGTCGCTGGCCGCGCCGATCTCGTCGCGCAACGTTTCGTGAGCGCTGGAGATGGAGGCGCGCACGCGCTCGGCATGGCTGACGACCGCTTCGCGTTCGCTGCCCAGACCGTCGACCAGCGAGCGGATGCGGGATTCGTTTTCCGAATAGGAGCGTTCGATCTGGCTGACTTCGCTGTGGACAAGCGTTTCGAGCTCGACCGCGCGCGCCAAAGTGCGCTCGATGCCTTCGCCCATGGCCGCCACTTCGCGGCGAACGGCCTGGCCGATCATCATGACGCGGTCCTGGGCAAGGTTTTCCGGCTCTGCCAGGCGGAAGGCGACCTCGGTCATCGATTGCGCGGCGAGGCGCATTTCCTGCGCGCGCCGGATCATGGCGGCAAAGGCCCAGAACAGGATGACCGGAACGATTGCGGCGACCGCAAGCCCGATGAGCTCGGGGCGGGCGAAGAACTGGTCGAAAGTGCGGATCTTCCAGATGCCGGGGCCGAACAAGAGGTTGGCCAGGCCGCCGGCGCCGGCGATCCAGGCCAGCGAAACAAACGCGATCACCCAGTAGATGGTGCTCGATGCACGGCGGTTGAGGCTGTGCAGCAGCGTCTTATAATCCTTCTGGCGGTCGTCATTGGCGGGCGCAAAGCCGGCCGGCGGCGCGAAGCTGGTCGCCTGGGCATTGCGCGACTCGACCGGACGCAGTTCGGCCGGCTTGGCCGCGGGCGCCTTGGGAGGCTGGGGCTGCGCCGCCGGCTCTGCCTTCTGGCTGCGGCCTTCGCGCGCCAGTTCGTCCGCCGCCGCCGAAATCTGAGCCTCGAGATCTTCCATCGACGCCGCCATGTCGAGGCCGCCGTCGTCGCCGTTGAGGTCAAGGTCGAGCGCCTTTTCCAGCTCCGCGGCTACGTCATTCTCGAGAGATTTCGTCGTCGTTGGTTTCTTAGCCATGCCTTCGCTACCCTGTACTAGCTGCCGCGGGACTTATGATTTTGGCCTGATTCTGGCCCGATTCTGGCTTGTCTATCCCGCGCAGGAGGCTGAAAAATGGACCTTCGTATCGTAATGACACACAGGGGTAAAGAAAACATGCATTCGGGCCGATACGTAAAACTTTAAATATAAGGTTAACGCAGGCGTGATGCGCTTGCCTCCGTGACAACATTTTTCCGCGCCAATCGTTAACCCGATGGCGACCGGAATCGCCTATTTTCTTGGGCTGTCTGCCCGCTTGATGGAGTTTCTAGTGCGTATGCGTGGCGAAGTTGGTGTTGCGTTTTCCATGCCCGGTGGCGATACATCCGGGACGGTCGGGGCTCGGCCGGTCGATCTTGCCCATCTGGCACGCCAGACGATGGGCGACCGCGAACTCGAAAGGGAGGTGCTGGCGATGTTCGTGCACCAGTCGCTTTCGGTGCGCGATCAAATCGTCGATGCCGACGCCCGGCAAAGAGTGCTTCTTGCGCATGGCCTGAAGGGGTCGGCGCGCGGCATCGGCGCCTTTGCCGTGGCCGACTGCGCGGCGATCATCGAAAGGCAGCCGGACGACACCCGCGCGTTGAAGAAGCTCAGCACGCTGATCGAGGAAGTGCGCGACTTCATCGCCGGCATCAATCGCTAGCCTATCTTCCGAAAAAACGTCATTTCGTGGCGCTTTCGCGCCGCAGTTGACTTGTCGGGTGGAGTGATTATCTCCGCTGCGACTCTCAGGTGACCAATGACAAAGCTGACTTACATCGTCCATGACGGGACCCAGTTCGACGTCGATGCCGAAAATGGCTCGACCGTCATGGAAAACGCGATCCGCAACGCGGTTCCCGGTATCGAGGCCGAATGCGGTGGCGCCTGCGCCTGCGCGACCTGCCATGTCTATGTCGACGAAGCCTGGACGGCCGAAGTCGGCGAGCCGGAAGCGATGGAGGAGGACATGCTGGATTTCGCCTATGACGTCCGGCCGAATTCGCGCCTGTCCTGCCAGATCAAGGTCCGCGACGCGCTGGATGGGCTGGTCGTGCGGGTGCCTGAGCGTCAGGGCTAAGGCGCACTTTCCAATTTCTTTTGACGCTGGCTGCTTGGCAGCAGGCCACGGCTCATGCAGTCTCGCCCCATTCCCAAAAGGGGGGCACAGCGCATGACCGAGACCATCAAGACGGACGTTCTCATTGTCGGGGCAGGGCCGGTCGGCCTGTTTGCCGTGTTCGAGCTTGGCCTCCTGGACATGAAGTGCCATCTCATCGACATCCTCGACCGCTCCGGCGGCCAATGCGCCGAGCTCTATCCGGAAAAGCCGATCTACGACATTCCGGGCTGGCCGACGATCTCGGCCCAAGGGCTTGTCGACAAGCTTACGGAGCAGATCGCGCCCTTCAAGCCGGACTTCACCTTCAACCGCATGGTGTCGAGCCTGGAAAAGCTCGAGGATGGAACTTTCCGCGTCACCACCGACGAGGGCGAACTGTTCGAGGCCAAGGTGGTGGTGATCGCCGCCGGCGGTGGCTCTTTCCAGCCCAAGCGCCCGCCGATACCGGGCATCGAGGCCTATGAAGGCAAGAGCGTCTTCTATTCGGTCCGGCGCATGGAGGAATTCCGCGGCCACGATCTGGTCATCGTCGGTGGCGGCGATTCCGCGCTCGACTGGACGCTCAACCTGCAGCCGATCGCCAAAAGCGTGACGCTGGTCCACCGGCGACCGGAGTTCCGCGCCGCACCCGACAGCGTCAACAAAATGTATGCCATGCAGGAGATGAAGCAGCTGGAATTCCTGGTCGGTCAGGTAAGCGCTCTGGCCGGCGCGGACGGCCAGCTTTCCGCCGCGACGATCAAAGGCGGTCCGGACGGCGATGTCGAGGTGCCGTGCACGCGCATGCTGCCCTTCTTCGGTCTCACCATGAAGCTCGGGCCGATCGCCGAATGGGGCCTCAACCTGCATGAGAACCTCATCCCGGTCGACACCGAGAAGTTCCAGACATCGGTGCCCGGCATTTTCGCCGTCGGCGACATCAACTGGTATCCCGGCAAGCTGAAGCTGATCCTGTCGGGCTTCCACGAGGTGGCGCTGATGGCGCAGGCGGCCAAGCGCATCGTCAGCCCGGGCGAACGTATCGTCTTCCAGTACACGACCTCGTCCACCAGCCTGCAAAAGAAGCTCGGCGTGCACGATTAAGATGTGTTGATAGTCAGGTGAGGCCCGCCTGCGAACGGCAGCTCGGCCTGACCTGAATCTCAACACACCTCGGAGAGGTTTACTCCGCAAGCACGGGCGCGGCGTGCTCGTCGCGGCCGCGCAGTTCCTTTTCCGGCATCAGCGCCAGCACGATCAGCGCCAGGACCAGCGTGATCCCGGTGGTGAGGAAAATCATCACGAACGGCAGCGCCGACGTCACTTCGATATGCGTCGCGGAACCTTCGGAGGACAGCGGCAGACCATAGCCGAGCGCCACGGCGCCGAGCATGGCGACGCCCAGCGCGCCGCCCAGCGTGCGCAGGAAGGTCAGCACGCCGGTCGCGACGCCAAGATGGGTCCGATCGACGGCGTTCTGGACCGAGACGGTGGCGACCGGGAAGGTGGTTCCACTGCCAAGGCCGGTCAGCGTGGTCAGGATCAGGACGTCGAGCAGCGAAGCTTGTCCCGCAATGAAGCGGGGGATCATGCGGCCCGAGAAGGTGGCGCCGGCGACCGTGCCGAGCAGCAGGCCGAGCATGGCTGTGCCGGATTCGCTGACTGAGAGCCCGACGATCGATTGCAGATAGACCGGCAAATAGACCGAGGCGCCGATGTTGGCCGCCTGCAGCAGGAACATCGACAGCGTGCCGGCGAGCACGATCGGATTGCTCAGCACCTCGAGCGAGATCAGCGGCTCGGCGGCTTTGAGCAGCCTCAGCGCGAAGAAGGCCCAGAACACGGCCGAAGAGGCGACAAGGCCGAGGATTTCGCGGGAGAACCAGGGATAGGTGCTGCCGCCCCAGTTGAGCGCCAGCAGCAGCAGCGCCGTGGCAATCACCAAAAGCACGGCGCCAAGCCCGTCGATGCGGTGGTTCTTGGCGACGATCGGCAATTTCTTCAGCGGGTTGTTGATGATGGCCATCGCCAGAAAGCCGATCGGCAGGTTGATCCAGAAGATCAGCGACCAGTGCAGATGCTCGGCAAAGACGCCGCCGAGCAGCGGACCGGCGATGCTGGCGACCGCCCAGGTGCCGGAGATCCAGGCCGCATAGCGGGCGCGCTCGCGCGGCGGCACAAGGTCGCCGATCACGGTTTGCGCCAGCGCGAACAGGCCGCCGCCGCCGGCGCCCTGGATGGCGCGGCCGATGACCAGCACCAGCATGTTGGGCGCCAGCGCGCTGACCAGCGATCCGATGAGGAAGATGAGGATGGCGGCATAGATGACCGGACGACGGCCATAGACATCGGAAATCTTGCCGTAAAGCGGCGCAACGGCGGTCGCCGTCAAAAGATAGCCGGTGACGATCCAGGGCAGGTATTCGGCATGGCCGAGTGCGCGCGCGATGGTCGGCAGGGCAGGGGCGACGATGGTCTGATCAAGGGCTGCCAAAAGCATCGACAACAGCACGCCGCCGATGATGGCGTTCTTCTCGCTCTCGCTCAACACCGGCGAGGGTTTTGTCGCCATCGTGTTGTTGTCGACGGTCTGGTCCATGCTTCATTCTTTCAAAGGCTGATGCTCGATCCGCCGTGAGGCGGACGGCCATAGGCGGTCCGTTGCGGGCGCCTGTTGCTTTGCTGTTTCGAGGCTCGCGTCTTTCAAACCCGCTTTATGTCGGGCGATATAGGCCGATTTCGACCCTCGCTCGAAAGTTTTTGCGTTCTGGCACCATGCTTGGACGTGATTGGCCCTGAATGTGACCTGCTTCGCATTGGAGCGTTTCAATTCGGACGGAAAACCGCTTCACACTTTTCCTGGAATTGCCCTATGGCGGCGGCATCTGGCCATTTTCCACGCGCTGCATCCGGTAGCGCATGAGGCGAAGGATACGGCTTTCGAAATTGGCGCCTTCGACGCGGTCGAAGCGCACCTGATCCTGGTCGTGCCTGGCGAGCTCGGTCGCGGTGATCTGGGCGGCCTTGGCCTTTGCCGCCTCGCAGGTCTTTTGCGGATAGCTGGCCTTCAGCGCGTCCTCAAGCGCCTTGGCATGGTTCCTGGCGATCTCGACATGGCGCTCCTCATGGCGCTTGATGTCCGCCGACAGCGTGTCCCAGAACAGCCTGACATCGGGATCGGATTTGCGCGGCCGCCGCCACTCGGGAAGGATCACCTTGACCTTCAAGGTCACGACCGCGTCGGCGATGCGGCAGGAGCTGGCGCTCTGCGCGTAGCTGATGCGGCTGGTGAAGGCCATCTGCGTGGCGCCAGGATGCCGCGATCCGGTGCTTTTCACTTGCGGCCCGTTTTTCGACAGCTGGTTCTGGATCTCGTCCAGCGTGCGGCCGCCGACGCTGAAATAGCTGTAGGTTTTCACCAGATTGGCCGCGCTCGCCGTGGGTGCGGTCATGGCGAGCATCAGGGCGCAGAGCAGGGACCGGTTCATCATGTTGCCTCTTCACGCAGCTTGCTTTAGGGCCGTTGCCGGCGCAACGAAATTGATTTCGGGCGGATCACACATGGTTGATGGACAATGACGACACGGCGATGGCAGCTGGCGCATGGGCGCCATCTCGACCTTGGGCCTAAGGCCGTCGTCGTCGGCATCCTCAATGTGACGCCGGACTCCTTTTCAGATGGCGGCCTGTTCATCGCGGCTGAAAAAGCGGTGGAACAGGCGCGCCGCATGGTGGCGGAAGGCGCGGCCATCGTCGACGTCGGCGGCGAGTCGACCAGGCCCGGGTTTTCGCCCGTCACCGCCGAGCAGGAGCAGGCGCGCGTGCTGCCGGTCATCGCGGCGCTCGCCGCTTCCGGCGAAGCGCTGATCTCGATCGACACCTATCGCGAAGACACCGCTCGGCGCGCTGTCGCCGCCGGCGCGCATATCGTCAACGATGTCTGGGGGCTGCAACGCGAACCAGGCATTGCGCGCGTCGCCGCGCAAACCGGCGCCGGTCTCGTCATCATGCACACCGGGCGCGAAAGGCAAAAGCTTGCGGACGTGATCGAGGACCAGTTCGTGTTCCTGCGCAAATCGCTGGAGATTGCGCATGGCGCCGGCGTCACCGACGGTCAGATCGTGCTCGATGCAGGCTTCGGTTTCGCCAAGGAAACGGCCGGGGAAAACCTCGATCTGATGGCAAGGTTCGCCGAGCTGCGCGCGCTCGGCTACCCGCTGATGGCGGGCACATCGCGAAAACGTTTCATCGGCAACGCTACCGGCCGCGATCCAGCCGAGCGCGCCGCCGGAACGGCGGCCACCAGCGTCATCCTGCGCTTGAAGGGAGCCGACCTGTTTCGCGTCCACGATGTCGCAATCAACGTGGACGCGCTGGCGGTGACCGATGCTATGCTGGCGCGCGAGACCGACCCTCCTTCCGGACACTGAATATGTACGTCATCCGCATGCAGAACTGCGCCTTCTTTGCCCGGCACGGCGTGCTGGACGAGGAGGAGGCGCTTGGCCAGCGTTTCTATGTCGATGCCGAATTGACGGTCGAGCCCGGCCGCCCGTTGGAGGAGGACTCCATCGAGGATACGGTCAATTACGGTGTCGCTTTCACGGTCATCGAGAAGATCGTCACCGGGCATCGCCGTTTCCTCATCGAGGCGCTGGCGCTCGAAGTGGCGAAGGCGCTGACGTCGCGCTTTCCGCAGATCAGGAAGGCGGCGATCACGGTGCGCAAGCCGAACGCGCCGGTGCCCGGCGTGCTCGATCATGTCGAGGTGACCGTTGTCTGGCCAGAATAGCACCGTCTATCTCAGTCTCGGCGGCAATCTCGGCGACCCGGCGAAATCCATGGGCGCTGCGCTGCGCATGCTCGACGGCGACGACCAGACGCGCGTTACCGCCGTGTCGTCGCTCTATCGCACGCCGCCCTGGGGCAAGCTCGACCAGCCGGACTTCCTCAACGCCGCCGCCGCGATCGAGACACAGCTTTCGCCGCGCGCGCTGCTCGATCTTTGCCTCGATGCCGAACGGCGCTTGAAGCGCGTGCGCGAGGAGCGCTGGGGACCGCGCCTGATCGACATCGACATATTGGTGTTCGGCGACCGCGTCATCCACGAGACGGGTCTAGAAGTGCCGCATCCGCGCATGCTGGAGCGCGCTTTCGTGCTGGCGCCGCTGGCCGAGATCGCGCCAGAGCTTTCCGTCAGCGGCAGGAGCGTGTCCGAGCGGCTGGGCGCCGTCGATATTTCAGGCATCGAGCGGCTGTCATCCGGCCGGGAGTGGTGGCTGAGCTGACTTTTCGTTTCGCAATTCCGGACGGCAGGCTGCGGCGGAGACGCAAAGCCTGACCGGTCGCCACTCTCCTCGAATTGCCGAGACTCAGCCTGAGAACCCGCCGCCATCCAGAAAGGCTTTTTCCTCGGCCGTCGTCTCGCGGCCGAGAAAGCGGTTGCGGTGCGGGAAGCGGCCGAAACGCTGGATGATCTCCAGGTGCTCGTGGGCGTATTTCACGTATTCCGCCGCGTTCGCGGTTGTAAGCGCCACTGACCGTTGCTGGTCCGCGAGCAGTTCGGAATGCTCGAAGGGCAGATAGAGGAAGACGCGGACCAGCTCTTCCAGTTCGAGATCCTGGCCCGCGATGATTGCTTTGTCGGCAAAATACCTGGCTAAGGGATCGGTCGCGCACATGTGCCCGGTGCCACGAAAGCAGTTGCGCGGAAACTGGTCGAGCAGGATCATCAGCGCCAGCGAGCCTTCGGCATGCGCGTTCCAGTCGTCGCATTCGCGCCGCGCGGCGGCGTAGTGCAACTCCAGAAACCGGTTGCGGAAATCGGTGTCGAAGGCATCGTTCTTCTCGAACCACGCGTCCTCACCGGCATCGCGCCAGAATTTCGTCACCGAAAGCGCGCGCGCGTCGAGTCCTGCCATTCCGTCCCCCATCAGCTCTTCGTTTCGGCCTTGTTCATATCCTTGTTCAGGACGACGGCGGTCTCCTGGTTCAGGGCCTGGCCGGCGCGGCGCGGCTGCGTGAGCGGCGTCGGGATCGGCGTGCCGATATTGCCCCTCAGGAAGCGTTGGCCGGCGCGGATGCCTTCGGCCAGCTGCGTCTCGAAGCGGGCGGCGTCGCGCCGGCGCACATCGTCGATGACGTCGGCGACCTCCTCGGGATCGACGCCCATCGCCTCGAGTGCCGATCCGCCGAAGACGAGCGCCGATTCGAAGGTTTCGCGCAGCTGGTAGTCGACGCCGGCGCGAATGAGCTGCAGCGCGGTGCCACGGTCGAAGGCGCGCGCCAGGATCGTCAGCAGCGGGAACTCCGACTTGATCAGTTCGGCCATGCGGACCGCGGCGTCGGCCTTGTCGACGCAGATCAGCACGGCGCGCGCGCGCCCGGCGCCGGCGGCGCGCAGGATGTCCAACCGGGTGCCGTCGCCGTAATAGACCTTGAAGCCGAAATCGGCGGCCGCCTGGATCATTTCGACATCATTGTCGATGATCGAGACATCGATGCCGCGCAACAGCAGCGGCTGGCTGGCGATCTGGCCGAAGCGGCCGAAGCCGATGATCAAAACACTACCGGTCAGGCCGTCGGCGACGTCGACGCCCTCAAGCGATTGCTCGTCGCGCGGCGTGAAGTAACGCAGCGCTATGATGGCCAGGGGCGTCAGCACCATGGAGATGATGATGATGGCGGTCAGCGTCGCATTGGCCGGGCCGTCGATAATGCCGACCGCGTTGGCCGCGGAATAAAGCACGAAGGCGAATTCGCCGCCCTGCGCCATGACGACGGCGCGTTCCAGCGCCTCACGATGGCCGGTCTTCAGCAAGCGCGCGACGATATAGATGCCGAGCGCCTTCATGATCATGTAGGCGACGACATAGATGGCGACGAGCCGCCAGTTCTGGGCGACGACGCCAAGGTCGAGCGACATGCCGACGGCGAGGAAGAACAGGCCGAGCAGGATGCCGCGGAACGGCTCGATATCGGCTTCGAGCTGATGGCGGAAGGTCGATTCCGACAGAAGCACGCCGGCGAGGAAGGCGCCCATCGCCATCGACAGGCCGGATAGCTGCATCACAAGCGCCGATCCCAGCACGACCAGCAGGGCGGCGGCGGTCATCACCTCGCGGGCGCGGGCGTCGGCCAGGATGCGAAACAGCGGATTGAGCAGATAGCGTCCGGCAACGACCAGGCCGACAATGGCCGCGATGCCGATGCCGATTTCGGTCAGCCGCTCCGAAAGGCTTGTCTCGGCGCCGCCGGGCGCCAGAAAGGCGACCAAAGCCAAAAGCGGCACGATCATCAGGTCTTCGAGCAGCAGGATGGAGACGATGCGCTGGCCCTTGGGCGCGGCCATTTCGCCGCGCTCCTCCAGCAATTGCATGACGATCGCCGTCGAGGTCAGCACGAAGCCGGCGCCGGCGACGAAGGACTGCGCGATGGGAAAGCCGCCGGCCAGCCCGACGAGGGTCAACAATACGGCGCAGACGCCGACCTGAAGCGCGCCGAGCCCGAAGATCTCGCGGCGCAGGCCCCAGAGCCGCGACGGCTGCATTTCGAGTCCGATGATGAACAGGAACATGACGACGCCAAGCTCGGCGACGTGAAGGATGGCTTCCGATTCGGAAAAGACACGAAGGCCGAACGGGCCGATGATCACGCCGGCGGCGAGATAGCCCAGGATCGAGCCCAGCCCCAGGCGCTTGAAGATCGGCACGGCGACGACACCGGCGGCAAGCAGCGCCACCACCTGCACCAGATCGCTGCTCGAAGCTTCAACCGCCATGCCTGTTATCCTGTTGTTCCCGAGAACTTCCTTGCATGCACTGGGAGGGAGAGGCAAGGGCAGCGGGCCTGCCAGTAAGGGTAGGGTGCCGTTGAAACGGTCTCCGCTTGCCTGCCGGACGTTCGGCATCTATAATTGCGAAATGTCTGACTATTCGTCCCGAGCGTCTTCGGCGCCGCATATCCCGATGGATGCGCTCAGCGAAGTCCTGCAGGACTTTCGCCTGAGTGGCGTCAACTATGGCCGCTGCGAGCTGCGGCATCCATGGAGCATCGCCTTCCCGCAACAGAAGCTGCTTCGTTTTCACTTTGTCGGCCAGGGTCCGTGCTGGATTTATACCGAGGCGGAGGGCTGGCAGGAGCTGCGCGATGGCGATCTGGTGCTGCTGCCGCAGGGCGTCGCGCACCGGCTGGCCAGTGCGCCGGACGTTGCAGGCGACTCGCTCGAAGGTTGCCAGGTGACCAAGCTGGGTGGCAATGTCTGCGAGGTGGTAAGGCAGGGAACGGGCGCGACAAGCACGCTTTTCTGCGGCTCCATGACTTTGGGCGCTTGTGCGCTTAACCCATTGATCACGTTGATGCCGCCAATCATCAAGGGGTGCGACGTGGCCGGCAATGACCCGGTCGTCCGCCCCTTGCTGGCGGCCATGACAGCGGAGGCCGCGCAACCGCAGATGGGCAGCGCCACGATTCTGTCGCGCATGGCCGACTTGCTGACGGCCCGGCTTATCCGCTGCTGGGTTAATTGCACGGGGGCCTCGACCACCGGTTGGCTCGCCGCCATCCGCGACCCGCATATCGGCCGCGCTCTGGCAGCCATGCACCGCGACCCCGGCCATAACTGGACGCTCGAAAGCCTCGCCGCCCTGGCAGGCCAATCGCGCTCGATTTTCGCCGAGCGCTTCAGCGCGGTATTGGGCGAGGGTGCCGCACGCTATCTCGCCCGCCTGCGCATGCAGCTTGCCCGCGATTTGCTGGGGCAGAACGGCTTGTCGGTTGCCGAGGTCGCGACCCGTTTGGGCTATGATTCCGAGGCATCCTTCGCGCGCGCGTTCAAGCGCATCACGAATGTCTCGCCGGGCGTTGTGCGTCGCACAATTCCCGGACGAACGGACATGAATTTCGGATTTTAGGCCACATATCATCCGGAAGGACTCGTCTATGAATATCCCCAACCTTTGGAGATATTCTGATGACTGACACGACATTACAGCTTGAAGACGGGCCGTTAGACCTCGATGCCGAAGCACCGGCGGCGTGGAGCGCAGCCACCTGGTTCGCGGTCATTTCATTGGCGGCCACCAGCTTTGCCCTGGTGTCGGCCGAATTCCTGCCGGCAGGTCTGTTGACGCCGATGGCGCGCGACCTTGGCATCAGCGAAGGAACGGCTGGACAGGTCGTCACCGCCACCGCTTCGGTGGGCGCCGTGACGGCGATGTTGAGCAATGTTCTTATCGGCCGGTTGAACCGCAAGACGGTGCTGGTTGGCCTCATGGCCTTGGCGATCGGTTCCAATATTCTTGCAGCACTGGCGCCCAATTTCTGGCTGTTGCTGCTGGGCCGGGCAGGGCTCGGAATCGCTATCAGCGCTTTCTGGGCCCTTTCGGTCGCGGTCGTGGCGAGGCTGGTCGGCGCCAACGCGACAGGTCGAGGCATGGGTATCGTCACCCTCGGCGTCTCGCTTGCCACCATCGCCGCACCGTCGATGGGGGCGTTGATCAGCGACTGGCTGGGCTGGCGCAGCGCCATGGCCATGACGGCCGGGCTGGCCGTGGTTGCCATGCTGCTGCAATTGCTTAGCCTGCCGACCTTGCCTGCAACAGCCAGCAACAGTCTTGCGGACGTGTTCCGGTTGACAGGGCGGCGCGGCATTCAACTCGGCATGCTTGCCATTCTCTTGCTGATGACGGGGCATTTCGCCGGCTCGGTCTATGTGCGGCCCTTCCTCGAACAGGTGACGCTGCTTGCAACCGGGCCGATTGCGCTGGCTCTGCTGGGATTTGGCGTCGCCGCAGTGATCGGCAATATTGCCGGTGGCCGCCTGGCCGACGCCAATATCCGCTTTGCTCTCGTAGTAACCGCCGCGTTGATGGCGATTGCGGCGCTGGCATTGGTGTTCTGGGGCGTGCACATCGGCGTTGCCTTCGGCTTCGTCACGCTTTGGGGCCTGGCCTTCGGCATGGGGCCGGTGGTGCTGCCGACCAATCTGTCGCGTGCGGCACCCGATGCGCTGGAAGCCGCGGGCAGCCTGATGGTCGTCTCTTTCCAGATTGCCATCACCACTGGAGCGGTTGTCGGTGGCTATGTCGTGGACACCTATGGCGCAACGGGGCCCTTGACCCTTACCGCCATTCTTGCCGTGACGACGGTGGCGCTGGCGCTGCTGCAGCCTCGCGGCGACTGAACTTTGCTGCAGCGGACGTAGGGCGGCCTGAATTCGGGCCGCCCGTCATTGCAGGCTGGTTACACAAGTTTATGCACTCCGGTCGTTGCATCCCGCCACAATCAGCGGTTAAGGCACGCCTGGCTGGAGCCATCAGGCTTTGGCCATTTGGAAAGGCAGCAGCGATGGGCGGCTGCCTTTTTTGAGGAGATGACTGACATGAAGAAGTTTTTGCTCGTTGCCGTTGGTGTTGCGGCACTCGCCGGCTCGGCCTGTTCCAAGGGACCGGAATGCACGCAGGAGATGGCCGCCAAGAAGGCGCAGGATATGGCTGCAGCACTTCAGGCAGCGATCACCAAGGATCCGTCCAAGGCTGCCGACCTCACCGCCAAGGTGCAGGCCGTGACGACCAAGTATCAGGGCGCGACGACACTGGACGAGGCCTGCAAGGCCTATGACGAACTGACTGCGGCGATCAAAAGCTAAGCAGCCCTTCGGGACACGGAAGGCGGTGGCCATTGGCTGCCGCCTTTTCGTTTGGTGCAAGCTTCTCTTTGTTCGACGCAATTCCTGACGGAAGACCGCGTCACACTTTCCTGGAATTGCCTAGGCGATCGCCATCGTCCGTTTGTGGTCGGCGATCTCTGCGAGCAGCCAATCCTGGAACAGGCCGGTGCCCGGCTTGTTGCCGATGCTCCTGCGTTGATGCAGGTAGATGCCGGCCGGATAAGTGTGGCGGGCGCGAAACGGCGCGACAAGCTTGCCTTGCTGCAGGAGATCCTGCGCCATCATCGTATCGGCCAACGCTATACCCGCGCCATTGATCGTCTCGCGCATGATCAAGGTGCAGTCATCAAGCGTCGTGCTCGATTTCGGCGTGGTGTCCAAAACACCTTCCTGCTCCAGCCATCGCTTCCAGCGCATGCTCTCGCATTCGTGGATCAGGTGGTGATTGACGAGATCGGCCGGCGTTCGCAGCGGCACTGGCCCTTCGAGCAGCGAGGGCGCGCAGACAGGCGTCAGGATCAGCGGGATCAGCAGCGTCAAAGCCGGGCCGGCCTTGTAGACGAACTCGTCGATGATGGCCAAATCGAAGTCGGTCCGCTTGCCCGAAGTCGAAATCTCCAGATCCACGGTCGGATGCAGCTTACGAAAATGTGGCAACCGATCCGCCAGCCAAAGGTTCAGAACAACCGGCACGCATAAAACCCGGACCCGCTGGGGTCTGCCATGCGCCGGGCCGTCGACGAAGCTGACATCGTCGGTGGCGCGCCAGATGGCCTCGAAGGCTTCGGAGAGGCTGCGCGCATAGTAGGAGCCTCTGATCGTCGGCGTGATCTGGCGAAAGCCGCGCTCGAACAGGTCCTGGCCGAGATTTCTCTCAAGCGCCCGGATGTGACGGCTAACGGCCGAGGGCGTCAGGTGCAATTCTTCCGCTGCATCCTTGATGCTGCCCAGGCGCGCGGCGGCCTCGAAAGCGCGCATGCCGTTGAGTGAGGGTAGCGCCATCAGTCGATCATGAATTGTCAGTTGAGTTTTTGTCAATCGACTTGGTCAAAATTGGCGTTTGATCACCCCGCCGGTTCGGGGATACCAAATTGGCAAGAGCGACTAAGTCGCCGTCCAAAAACGACTATTTGGGCACTCCGATGCCATTTCCCCAGCGGCGCAAACCGGTATGACCGGATTTTGCCGGTGGCAGGCGAAGCTTTGCGCATCGCGCAAGCAGAACCTCGGCAAGAGCGCCCGCAAATGGGAGAACGAGCGTCTATGCCGCAATCGCCAGTGCCGGTCTTTGAAACGGCGGACGAGATTTCGACGGAAGCCTCCGTCGTCGTGATCCTGCAGGCTGCCCGGGCCGGCTTCGGTCCCCGGGCGGCGGCACTGGACACCGACATGAACGGGATTCTTTCCCGTGCCTGCTCCGACCGGGCCGCCTTGGCCGAGTGCGGCACCTGCATCGACGTCATCGCTCCTACCCGGCGCGTTGTGGTGCTCGCCCTTGGTGAGGCGGATGCCGTCACCACGCTGTCCTTGGCGCGCGCCGGCGGCTTGCTTGCCGCGCATCTGGAAGGCAAGGGCGAGTGCGCGGCCACCCTGGTTCTCGACCCGATCGCCGGCGTCGACCTGCCTGCCGCCGAAATCCTGTCGCGCGTCGCGCTCGGCATGCGGCTGTGGCGCTATCGTTTCGACATGCGCAACCAACGCCGGGGCGCCGGCTCGGACCGCACATTGCGGGTGCAATTGGTCGGCGCGAGCGGTGCGGATCTCGCTCCGGCGCTGGCACGGATCAATGCCATTGCGGATGGCGTCGAATATGCGCGCACCCTGGTCAATTTGCCGCCGAACCATCTCCATCCCGACAGTTTCCACGAGCATCTGGAGCCGCTGCGTGAAGCCGGCATCGATGTCGAGATCCTCGATCCGGCGCGGCTGAAGGAACTCGGCATGAACGCGATCCTGGCGGTGGGCTCAGGGTCGGTGCGCCCGCCGCGCGTGGCGGTCCTGCGCTATCGCGGCAAGGGCGCTCCTGCCCAACCGATGGCTTTCGTCGGCAAGGGCGTATGCTTCGATTCCGGCGGCCTGTGCATCAAGCGCGGCGAGCAGATGTTCGACATGAAGGCCGATATGGGTGGTGCTGCCGCCGTCGTCGGCCTGCTGATCGCGTTGGCCCGGCAAGGCAGCCCGGTGCATGCCGTCGGCG
>JAEKLU010000230.1 GCA_019509685.1 Mesorhizobium sp.
TTGCTGATGAACTCCGCCATCCCGATGTCATTACTATCCTCGGGGAGTTTATGAGCGATGTCAGAGATATAAGTCTCGTCTGGCCGAAACGCCGTTTCGTTCCGGCGCGCGTTCGGCAAGTGACCGATTTCTTCGTGGAAGCCATTCAGCGGCGAACCTAGAGCAATTTCAGGAAAAGCGTGAGCGGTTTTCCGCCTGGAAATTGCGAAAAACAAAGAGATAGAGCGGTTCGCCGTTTCCGTGAAACGGTGAAACGCTCTAGGTTGTAGTGACAATTTAATCATTTGAGCCAGAGCATGATGGCGGCGATCTTGACGAAGCCGAGGAAGTTGGCGGCGATTTTGTCGTAGCGGGTTGCGATGCGCCGCCACTGCTTAAGCTTGGCGAAGAAAGCCTCAATGCCCCAGCGGTTTTTGTAGGCGATCTTGTCGTAGCTGTGTTGGTATTTGCGATGGCGCCGTGGCGGAATGACCGGTTCACCGCCTTGGTCGAGGATCACGTCATGCAGTCGATCGGCATCATAGGCGCGGTCGGCGATCACTTGGCCTGCGGCAATGCCCTCGACCAGACCACAGGCGGGCGCCATGTCGTTTTGCTGACCGGGGCCGAGTTCGAAGCGGACTGGCAAGCCGAGTGCATCTACGACGGCATGGAGCTTGGTGCCGAACCCGCCTCGCGAGCGACCGAGAGCCTGGGCTTCAGATCCCCCCTTTTGCGCCGCGCCCCGGCAGCTTGGGCCTGAGCCCGGATAACGGTTGCGTCGATCATCAGCCATTCCAGGTCTGGATCGCTGCTGATCGCTTCGAACAGCCGGTCGAACACGCCAGCCTCGATCCAGCGATAGTAGCGGCGCTTTGCCCTCTGATGCGGGCCAAATCGCTCCGGCAGGTCGCGCCAGCGGCCGCCTGAGCGAGCGATCCACAAAAGCGCATCGAAGAAGAGCCGGCCATCGCTACGAGGCCCGCGCTTGCCCTTGCGCCCGCCCGGCACAAACGGCTTGATACGCTCCCACTGATCGTCGCGTAGAATCTCACCTTCCAAAGCTGACCTCCAAAAGTCAGCCTTGAATCTGATTTGCCTATGGAAGGGAATCCCAAGCCGTTAAATTGTCACTACAGCCTAGGGCGTTTCACCGTTTCACGGAAACGGCGAACCGCTCTATCTCTTTGTTTTTACGCAATTCCGGACGGAAAACCGATCACACTTTTCCTGGAATTGCTCTAGCTACGGAGCTACACCCGCACAAACCCCTCGCTCGCCCGGAGCAGGTTGCGCGTATAATCCGCGCTCACGCGATGGCCAATCAGCTGGCTCGCCGTCAGCTTCTCGACCGTTTCGCCATTCTGCATCACCATCAGGCGCTCGCACATATGGGTGATGATGGCGAGGTCGTGGCTGACCATCAGGAAGGTGAGCTTGCGGCGCCGACGGACCTCTTCCAAAAGGTTGAGCACTTCCGCCTGGACCGAGGCGTCGAGCGCCGAGGTCGGCTCGTCGAGCAACAGGATCGACGGTTCGAGGATCAGCGCGCGAGCGATCGCGACGCGTTGGCGCTGGCCGCCGGATAGCTGATGTGCGTAGCGGAAGCGGAAGCCAGTTCCGAGGCCGACCTCGTCCAACGCGCGCTCGATACGCTTTTCGCCGTCGGTAATGCCATGGATCGCCAGCGGCTCCTGCAGCAGGCGATCGACGGTCTGGCGCGGATGCAGCGAGCCGTACGGGTCCTGGAAGACCATCTGCACCTCGCGATAGAAGGCCTTGTCGCGGGTCCCGCCGAGTTTCTTGCCGTTGACGGTAATGGTGCCGGACGCAACCGGCGCCAGGCCGGTGATCGCCCGCAGCAGCGTCGACTTGCCGGAGCCGCTTTCGCCGACCAGTCCATAGGATTCGCCTTCTCCGACTTCCAGGCTGACGCCCTTCAAAGCGCGAAAACGGTCGAAGACCACTTCCAGCTTCTCGACAGCGATCGCGGCCGTCATGCCGCCCACTCGGGCTTGCGGTCGAGAACCGGCAGCGGATGACGCTCGAAGCCGATCCGCGGCATGCAGTCGAGCAGGCCGCGCGTATAGGGATGCTGGGCGTCGCGCAGTTCGGAGGCCTTGAGCTGCTCGACCACCTTGCCGGCATACATCACGACCACGCGGTCGCAAAAGGAGGAAACCAGCCGCAGGTCGTGTGAGATGAAGATCAGGCCCATGCCGCGCTCGCTGACCAATTTGTCGAGGATGCCCAGCACATCGAGCTGCACGGTGACATCGAGCGCCGAGGTCGGCTCGTCGGCGATCATCAGCTCGGGTCCGGCGATCAGCATCATGGCGATCATGGCGCGCTGGCCCATGCCGCCCGAGACCTCATGCGGGTAGAGGTCGAAAACGCGCCTAGGGTCGCGGATCTGCACCGCTTCCAGCATCGCCAGCGCGCGCGCACGCGCCTCGGCCTTGGAAACCTTTTCATGCGTGCGCAGCGTTTCGACGATCTGGCGGCCGATGCTCATCACCGGATCGAGCGAGTATTTCGGATCCTGCAGGATCATCGCGATGCGATTGCCGCGCAGCGCCCGACGCTCACGCGGCGATATCGAAAGCAGATCCATGCCGTCGAAAGAGAGCTTCTTCGCTGAAACCTCGGCCTGCGGCGGGGTCAGGCCCATGATGGCGCGGCCGGTCTGCGACTTGCCGGAACCGCTCTCGCCGACGATGCCCAGCCGCTCGCGGCCAAGCGAGAACGACACACCGCGCACGGCCTGGACGAGACCGGTTCGGGTCGGAAAATTGATACGCAGATCGTCGATGTCGAGAAGCGTGTCGCTGCTCATTGGTCACCACTCATTGATCACCGCTCCGGGGGTCAAGCGCGTCGCGCAGGCCGTCGCCGAGCAGGTTGAAGCCAAGGCTGACGATGAGGATGGCGACCCCAGGTGCGGCGGCAACCCACCACTGGTCGAGGATGAAGCGTCGGCCGGACGCAATCATCGCGCCCCATTCGGGCAGCGGCGGCTGCGCGCCGAGACCGAGGAAGCCGAGGCCGGCGGCGATGAGGATGATGCCGGCCATATCGAGCGTCACGCGGATAATCAGCGAGGAGATGCAAAGCGGCATGATGTGACGCAGCACGATGCGGAAGGATGAGGCGCCCATCAGTTCAACGGCCTTGATGTAGTCGGAGTTGCGCACTGTCAGCGTCTCGGCGCGGGCGATACGGGCATAAGGCGGCCAGGAGGTGATGGCGATCGCGATTATCGCGTTCTCGATGCCGGGGCCAAGCGCAGCGACGAAAGCCAGCGCCAGGACCAGCTTGGGGAAGGCCAGAAAAATATCGGTGACGCGCATCAGGATGGCATCGGTCCAGCCGCCGGCATAGCCGGCGACCGTGCCGACCAGCAGCCCGATGGGTGCCGCGATGATGGCGACGAGGATCACGACATAGAGCGTCCATCGCGTGCCGTAGACAACGCGCGAATAGATGTCGCGGCCAAGGTCGTCAGTGCCGAACCAATGCGCGGCGCCAGGCGGCAGCAGGCGGGCATTCTTGAGGTCGCCGAAGGTCGGCGAGTAAGGCGCCAGCACACCGGCAAGGGCCGCGACCGCCACAAGCGCGATAATGATGAACAGCCCGACCAACGCCAGCCGGTTGGCGGAGAAGCGCCGCCAGGCGACATAGGCCCGGCCGAGCCTTGCCTGCAGGCGCGAGGCCGGCCGCTCGGTGAGCAGCCACGCGCGCCGGGATTGGAGGGTTTCGACGCTCATCCGACCTTGGTCCTCGGATCGAGAAGCCGGTAGAGTAGATCGGAGAAGAGGTTGATGCCTATGAAGACCGAGCCGATGGCGATGGTGCCGCCAAGCACGGCGTTCATGTCTGCATTCTGCAGCGAATTGGTGATGTAGAGGCCGATGCCGGGCCACGAGAAGACGGTCTCGGTCAACACAGAGCCCTCGAGCAGGTTGGCGTAGGAGAGCGCGATCACCGTCACCATCGGCACCGCGGCGTTGCGCAGCGCGTGGCCCCAGATGATGCGGCTTTCCGACAGACCCTTGGCGCGCGCGGCGACGATATATTCCTGCGCCAGCTCGTTCAGCATGAAGGAGCGGGTCATGCGGCTGATATAGGCGAGCGACAGATAGCCGAGCAGTGCTGCCGGCAGGACGATGTGGCGCCAGGCGTCGTGGAAGACGTCCCACTGCCCCTGGATCGCGGCATCGAGCAAATAGAAGCCGGTGATCGGCGTGAAGGTGTATTCGTAGACGACGTCGAGCCGCGCCGGAAAGGCGATCCACTGCAGCTTGGCGTAGAACAGCACCAGGCCGAGCAGCCCCAGCCAGAAGATCGGCACCGAATAGCCGATGAGGCCGACGATGCGCGCGACCTGGTCGACCAGGCTGCCGCGTTTGACGGCGGCCAGCACGCCGAGCGGCACGCCGATGATGGCGCCGATCAGCGTGCCCAGCGTCGCCAATTCGATGGTGGCAGGAAAGACGCGGCGGATATCGGACATCACCGGATTTGTGGTCAGCACCGACGTGCCGAAATCACCGCTCAGAGCGTGTTTGACATAGATGTAGAACTGCTCGATCCAGGGCAGGTCGAGCCCCATCTCGCGGCGCGTGCGCTCCACCACTGCCGTAGGCGCCCGGTCGCCGAGGACGGCCAGAACCGGATCGATCGGGATGACGCGGCCGATGAAAAATGTCACCGCGAGCAGGCCGAGATAGGTCGTCACCGCGATGATCAAAAAGCGGCCGAGCGACGATAGAATGGCGACGGCACGGACGCTTCCACGCCCTGCCGCCGCCTGGTTTTCAGCCACGCTCACGCGTCGCGTCCGCCGCTTCTATTCCTTCGAAACCGGACCGACGAAGTTGGTGTCGAAGCTCGGGCCGAGCGCGAAGCCTTTGAGGTTCTTGCGCAGCCCGGCCACTTCCAGTTGCTGGTGGATGATGACGAAGGGGCTGGTGTCGAGGATCTTCTTCTCGAGATCCTTGTACATATCGGCGCGCTTGCCCGCATCCTTCTCCAGAAGTGCTGCTTCCGTTTCCTTGGTCAGGTCCGGAATATCCCAGCTGTTGCGCCAGGCGAGCGTGTGAGACTTGCCGGCATCCGAATTGTCGGGATTAGAGGCGAAGGTCTGGGCGTTGGAGTTCGGATCGAAATAATCCTGACCCCAATTGCCGATATAGATATCGTGGTTGCGGGCACGATACTTGGTCAGCGTCTGCTTACCATCACCCGGGATGATCTCCAGCTGAATGCCGGCCTGCCCGAGCGTCTGCTGGATCGATTCCGCCATGCCGGTGGTCGGCTGTCCTGTGCGAACGTCCATGGTCACCTTGAAACCATCCGGCAGGCCGGCCTTGGCCAGCAATTCCTTGGCCTTGGCGACGTCGAGCTTGAACGGGTTCTCGTCCAGTTCACCCAGAACGCCCTTGGGCAGGAAGGTCTGGTGGATCTCGCCGATGCCCTTGAGGATGGTCGTGCTCAGCGCATCATAGTCGACCAGATATTTGAACGCCTGGCGGACCTCGGGCTTGGCAAGCGTCGGGTTCTTCTGATTGAGGCTGATGTAATAGACCGTGCCCTTCGGCGCGCTGGTGGTGACGAGGTCGGCGTTCTTGGCAATGGCGTCGAGATCGTTCGGCTCGAGGTTGCGGGCAACGTCGATGTCGCCGGCTTCGAGCGCCAGACGCTGCGCCGAGCTTTCCTTCATGTTGCGGTAGATGACGCGGGCGAGCTTGGCCTTCTCGCCATTGTAATTGTCATTGCGCTCCAGAACGACGGCCTCGTTGGCGCGCCATTCACGCAGCTTGTAGGCGCCGGAGCCGGCATAGCCGGTCTTCAGCCAGGCGTTGCCGAAGTCATTGTCCCATTTGTAGTCGGCGCTCGGCGTCACGGCGGCGACATGTTCCTTGACCAGCTTGGCGTCGACCACCGAGGCAACGGTGGCCGAGAGGCAGTTCAGCACGAAGCTCGGTGCATAGGCTTTGTCGACGGTGAACTGGAACGTAGCGTCGTCGACGGCCTTGGCCTTTTCAGTGACGTTGTCGCCGCTGATGCCAAACTGGCCGATGATGAAGGCCGGGCTCTTGTCCAGCTTGACGGCGCGTTCGAAGGAATAGGCGACATCGGCCGCGGTGATCGGATTGCCCGAGGCGAATTTGAGGCCCGGCTTCAGCTTGAAGGTGTAGGTCAGGCCATCGTCGGAGACGGTCCAGCTCGCAGCGAGATCCGGCTTGACCTTGGAAGTGTCGCTCAAATCGAGCCGGACCAGGAGATCATAGGTGTTGCCGGTGACCTCGGCAGTCGACAGCTCGAACGCCTCGCCAGGATCCATCGTGATGATGTCGTCGATGGCAAAACCCTCGACCAGCGTGTCGGCGGGGGTAACCGCGAAAGCGGGTGCGGCGCACAGCGCCGACAGCGCCACGCCTACGAGCAGGCCGCGCGAGCGGAAAGCAAACTTTTCCAGCATCATGGTGATCGTTCCCTGTTTTGTTGATTATTGACCTGAGTTCCCGGCTCAGGATTGCAGCGTTCTTTTGAAGCCGCATGGCGGCCTCTGACCCCGTAACGTCGTGGTTTTTGTCCAATTGGTCAACAGCATATAAGGCGACTTTAGAGCCGGCAACGCGGATTTGCATGACAAATGGCCAGGCAGGGCTGATGGCCTCAAGCGAACCCTCCAATCAGGAAAGCGCTGCCTGCTCAGTTACTTGATTGCGGCGACAAGGCTTGCATCGGGAAAGCAGGTGGCGGGTTTGCCGTTCTTGGCCTGCCACACGCCGATCGAGCGGCGCGTCTTGAAGCCGGGCAGCCCGTCGGCGCTGCCGACATCATAGCCCTTGGCCTCCAGCGCCCTCTGCAGCGCGGCGATATCGGATCGGTGGAGGTCACCGACCGGGCCCCAACTGCCAGAGAAGGTGTAATCGCCCTTGGCGATGCGGTCGGCGGCATGGCCGATGAACAGGCCGTAGAGGTCGCTGTTGTTGTATTCTTTGATCACATAGAAGTTCGGCGTGACGAGGAAAGCCGGACCACTGCGTCCAGCCGGCATCAGCAAAGAGCTTTGCGCCTTCATCTCGCTTGCCTGAAACGCCTTGTTGTCGGCGCGCCGGATGCCCATGGCCACCCAATCCGAGATCTTCTTGCCCTGGTCAGGGCCTTCGAGCGCGCAGGAAACGCTTGCCGGCACGGTCACCTCGACGCCCCATCCCCGGCCTTTCACCCAGCCATAGTGGACGAAGTAGTTGGCGATCGAGGCGAGCACATCGGGCGTCGAGTTCCAGATGTCGGGCTTTCCGTCGCCGTCGAAATCGACGGCATGCTTGAGGAAGGATGTCGGCATGAATTGCGGCTGGCCGAGCGCGCCGGCCCAGGACGATTTCATGGCATTGACCGGCGCCAACCCGCGCTCGACGATGTCGAGCGCCGCCAGCAACTCGGTGCGGAAGAAATCCTTCTTGGTCGACATGAACGCCTTGGTGCCAAGCACCTCGAAAGCGTCGTAAGGCATCTTGGCGGCGCCGAAGCCGGTCTCGCGGCCCCAGATCGCCAGCACGATCTCGCCCGGCACGCCGTAGCGTTTCTCGATCAGCCCGAGAACCCTGGAATTCGCGCTCTCGCGCGTGCGCCCGCCTGACGTGACGGCGCGGACGATTTTTTCGGCGAAATAGTTGGCGGGCGGGCCGAACTCGGCCTGGTGCTGCTTTTCAGGTGTGGTCGGGGTCTCACCGGGCATGACGAGGTCGGGCAGTTTCAGGTTCGGCTTCACGCCGAGAAAGGCCTCGTCAAAGGTCTTCTTGGAGATGCCCTTGGCTTTGGCTTCCGGCCAGAGGTCGGTCTGCAGCCAGGCGCGGAACTGGTCGTCGATGGGGGCGGCGTGGGTGGGGAGGGCGAAAAGCGTTGCCAGGAAAAATGCGAGCAGACTTAGGCCGCGTAATGCCGTCATTTCCAAGTCCCCCCGATCTAGAACGCTGTCCTCGACTTGAGCGCAGCGGCCAGCGTGCCTTCATCGAGATAGTCCAGCTCGCCGCCGACCGGCACACCGTGGGCCAGCCTGGTCACCTTGATCTCGAACCCGGACAGCTGGTCGGTCAGATAATGCGCCGTCGTCTGCCCCTCGACCGTGGCGTTGACGGCCAGGATCACCTCCTTGACCTCGCCGCCGGCGACGCGATCGACCAGCGAGCGGATGTTGAGCTGATCAGGCCCGATGCCATCGAGCGGCGACAGCGTGCCGCCGAGCACATGGTAGCGCACATTCATGGCCGCCGCGCGCTCCAGCGCCCAGAGGTCGGAAACGTCCTCGACCACGATCAGCGTGCCGGCGTCGCGGCGCGGATCGGTGCAAATCATGCAAGGGTCGGAGGTATCGACATTGCCGCAAGTCGAGCAGATGCGCACCGTGTCGACTGCTTCGGCCATGGCGGCGGCCAAAGGCGCGAGCAGTTGCTCCTTCTTCTTGATGAGATGCAGCGCCGCGCGCCGTGCCGACCGCGGCCCGAGCCCCGGCACCTTGGCCAGGAGCTGGATCAGGCGTTCGATTTCGGGACCGGCGATTCTTTTCGACATCGCTCTGATCTAGGAGGTTTCCGTGCTGTTTGGAACAGCCGCAACGACACAAGGGCCGCCATGCTGCCATGGCAGGCCTTGCGTCGTTGAATGAGATTACCTCAGTTGGCTTCGAGCGGCCGGTCCTGGCTGACGATCATCGCGCCGATGGCATCGGTGTTGTCAGGCGTCGACTGGAAGCCCATCGCCGCTTCCTGCGGCGCATTCGGCACCGACGTAATGTAGCGGGCGTTGACGGCGCCACCGAAACGCGAGGCGTCCGGCTCGGCCATCGGCTCCTGCATCGCGACCATGATCTGCTTCTGCGCGACACGGCCGGCCTTTTGCGACGGAGCCACCGAAGCGGTCATGTAGGTCTGATCGGCGGGTACGGTTTTGATCTTCCTGGTCGACGATGCCGGCGTCACAGCAGCGGTCATATAGGTCTGCTTGGTCGGATCGGGGCGCACGATCGTCTTCACCACCGGCTCGGCGGAGGCGACCATCACGGGCGCGGCTGGCGCCGGCTTCTGCGGCTGGTCCGCGTTCATGGCGACCATCGGCTCATCGGGCAGCGGCTGCCAGTTGCGGCCACGCTTCTCATAGAAGGCGTTGCCGCCGGCCACCATCGTGTAGTGCATATTCTTGTAGGGGAAGCGCAGGCCGGCGGTATGGAAATACATGGTGTTCTTGAGCTTGCCCTTGCGCTCGCCGCGCAGCACCGCATCGGCCGCTTCCTCGACGTCCGGCAGCGCCCTCGAGTTCATCGGCCGCGTCAGCACGCCGGGCGCGAACTGGCCCTGCTCGCCGACGACCTCGCAGATGGTGCTGCCGTGCTGGCCCGAACGCAGCCGGTTCATGACCACCGTGCCAACGGCGATCATGCCGTCACGGCTCGACCGGTTGGATTCGAAGAACATCGCCCTTTCCAGGCACTCCCTGTCCTTCAGCGAGTGGCTGGTGCGCGTGGTGAGGAAGCTCGGCGTGAGCGCGTCAGTCAGGCCCGACACCGACATGCCATGGGAAGAAGTCGTCTGGCTGCAACCGGCCAGGAGCAAGGGGGAAATGACGATGCCGACAAGCAGCAGCGGCGTCTTCCATCGCGTCGCGATCAACAAAAAAGCCTCATGTCCAGATGCCAGCCCGCCCCGAGATGTGGCAAGAATGAGACTCTTTCAGGCAAAAAGATGGCTAGAAGGTTAGCAACTTCTCGACATAGGTAAAACTTTATGAATGGAGCGATATGAGCGCGTGAGCATCACCGGGGAATTGGTTAATAACGCCGTTCGCGCTCAATTTTCGTTCATAATCAATTAACTGGCACAAGCCGTCTCAGAACGGCAATTTCATTCCAGGGGGAATCGGCAGGCCCGCGGTGAGCGCCTTGGTCTTCTCCTGCATGATGGCCTCGACCTTATTTTTGGCGTCATTGTGGGCAGCCAAAATGAGGTCCTCGAGAATCTCGGCCTCGGCCGGCTTGATCAGCGACGGATCGATCTTCAGCGTCTTCATCTCGAACTTGCCGGTCAGCGTGATGCTGACCAGCCCTCCGCCCGACTGTCCGGTCGCTTCCAGCGTGGCGATCTCATCCTGCATGGCCTGGAACTTGGCCTGCATTTCCTTCGCCTTGCCCATCAGGCCGAGAAGATCTTTCATCCGTTTGGTCCTTTTGTTCTATTGGTCCGCGGGCATGACCCGAGCGAACCCTGTGTGCCAGGTCTAGATTTCATCATCGTCGGTGGCGGGCTCGACCGGCACTTCGGCCTCGGCCTCTTCCACATCCGGCACGTCCGGAATGCGCACATCGATGATCTTGGCGCCGGGAAAACGCGCCAGGATGGCGGCGACCGTGGGGTCGGCCTTGGCGTCGGAGAAGGCGTTCTCGCGCTTGGTCGATTCCATCTCGGCTAGCGTCTGGCCGCCCTCGTCCTTCGACAGCGACACCAGCCAGTTGCGACCGGTCCAGGCGCGCAGCTTGGAGGTCAGGTCGTTGAGCAGCATCTTCGGCGCATCGTCGGTCAAGGTGACGTCGATACGGCCGGGTTCGAAACGGACCGGCCGCACGCAGCGCTTCATCAGCACCTTGAAGGCCATGTCGCGATTGGCGTCGGCCAGCGCGACGATGTCGGCCAGCGATTTGACCGGCACGGCCGGCGTTTCGACAACGGGCTCCGGCGCCGGCACGAAGGCTACTGGCGCCGGCTGCGCCTCGACCAACCGCATGGTCTGCGCGCCGCCGTTGGCGGCGGGGACACGCGTCTGCGCCACGGCGCTGGCGCCGCCGCCGTTGCCGGGACTGGCCGGCGCGCCGTTCGGGCGCGACGCGCCACTCGACACAGGCCCCGCCCCGTCCAGCGACTTCAGCGCCTCGTCCAGCGTCGGCAGGTCGGCGGCGTGCGCCAGTCGGATCAGCACCATCTCGCCGGCGCTGACCGGGCGGTTGGACGATTGCACCTCGGGAATGCCCTTCAACAGCATCTGCCAGGTCCGCGACAGCACGCGGACCGACAGCGTGTTGGCGAAATCAGCGCCGCGCCGACGCTCATCCTCGGAAAGCGTGGCGTCGTCGGCCGCCGAGGGCACGAAACGCAAGCGGGTGACCAGGTGGTTGAACTCGGCAAGGTCGGTGAGCACGGCCGCCGGGTCGGCGCCGGTATCGTATTGGGCGCGGAACTCGGCCAACGCCGCCGCCACGTCACCCTTCATGACATGTTCGAAGAGGTCGATGATGCGGGCGCGGTCGGCAAGCCCCAGCATGGCGCGCACGGCCTCGGCGCTGACCGTGCCGCTGCCATGGGCAATCGCCTGGTCAAGGATGGAAAGCGAATCGCGCGCCGAGCCTTCGGCGGCACGCGCAATCATCGCCAGCGCCTCGTCGTCGACGGCAATGCCTTCCTTGCCGGCGATCGAGGACAGATGTCCAACCAGCGCGCCGGCATCGATGCGTCTCAGGTCGAAGCGCTGGCAGCGCGACAGGACCGTGATCGGCACTTTGCGGATTTCGGTGGTGGCGAAAATGAATTTGACGTGCGGCGGCGGCTCTTCCAGCGTCTTCAGCAGGCCGTTGAAGGCCTGGGT
>JAEKLU010000231.1 GCA_019509685.1 Mesorhizobium sp.
CTCGGCCTCATTTTCCATGACGATGACGGCGAAGCGCCTGGCGGTTTGCTGCGCCTTGAGCGAAGCCAGCGTTTCCAGCACCTGTTTCGGCCGCTTGAAGGTCGGCAGCGTCACCACCGTCTCGACGGTTTCCGCGACAAGCCCCGGAGACCGCCCCGCGATCGATACAGAAGCGTCGGACGGCAAAGGGATCATCCGTTTCCAGAGCGTGGGTTTCACGCCTCGGTAGCATGGCGATGATAACGCTTCGTTAATCACCTTCTTGCGCGGTTGCTGAAAAGCCCAGGTTTTCGGCCTTTGACAGAGCCATTTAATCAAGGCTTCACCGCGCTTTGCTACCGCCTACACCAATGGATAGATGAGATGCATCTGCTGTTTGCCACATCGATCGTGCCCGACGGCGCTCTTGCCTCGGGCTACGAGATTGCCAACGCCGCGATCATCGACGCGCTGCGGCGCGCCGGCGTGCGCGTCACGGTTATGGGCTTCATCTGGCCGGGAAAGATGCCGTCCGATCCGCAAAACACAATCGTGCTCGACGCCGTCGAGGTGCGCACCGAAAGCGCTTCGGGATTGCAGAAGCTCGTCTGGCTGGGCAAGGCGGTTCTTTCAGGCCTGACCTTCTCCTCGGTCAAATTGCGTGTCGTCCCGGACGGTGAGGTTCGCGCCGCCATCGATCGCGCCGGCCCCTTCGACGGCTATGTTTTGAATTCGGTGCAGTTCGCCGGCGCCTTCGAAAAAATCCTCGCCGACCGTCCATTCGTCTTCGTCGCCCACAATGTCGAGCACCGTTCGGCGCAGGAGAATGCCGCCGCGGCCAGCAGTGCGCTGCAACGCTGGATGTTCCGCCGCGAGGCGTGGCTGCTCAAGATCGTGGAAGAGCGCCTCTGCGGCGCCGCGCGCTTCGTCTTCACGCTGGCCGAGGAGGATCGCGCGGCACTTGGCGTCGCCTCGGATAGCCGCTCGGCGGTGCTGCCGCTGGTGACCCGCGCGCAGGCGCCGGCAAGCAAGACGCCGCGCCAAATCGACTGCGACGCGGCACTGATCGGCACCTGGACCTGGCAGCCGAACCGCATCGGGCTGGACTGGTTCCTGACCAAAATCGTTCCGCATCTGAAGCCGGACTTCCGCGTCAGGATCGCCGGCAACATGCCTGCGGGCGTCACCTCGGCGCATCCCGGCGTCACCTTCGTCGGACGCGTTCCCGACGCTCAGGCCTTTGTGCGCGGCGCCGCGGTCATCCCGTTGATCAGCACCGCTGGCAGCGGCGTGCAGCTGAAAACCATCGAGACCTTCGAGCTCGGCCTGCCGTCGGTTGCCACCAGCCGCTCGCTGCGCGGTATCGGCTATCGCCCCGACAATTGCGTCGTCACCGACGATCCCGTTGCTTTCGCCTCGGCGCTCGAAGTGGCGGCAGGCAATATCCGGGATGTGGACGGCAGCGCCTTCCACCGCCGCCAGCTCAAGGCGCTCGACGCCGCGATCGAATCGGGCCTCGCCAGGATCGGCGCGGTCAGGCAGGAGGTCGCCGCATGAACATGCATGCCGCGCGCGCCGCCTTGGGTTTCGACACGCTGAAGACCATCCTCGGCATCTCGGTGCTCGCCATCCGCTGGGACGAGGCGGTCACCCTGCTCACCAGGCTGATCGATGAACGGCGCTTCACCAAGGTAAGCTTCCTCAACGCTCACAACGCCAACATCGCCTATACCGACCCGACCTTTGCCGAAGCGCTCGAGGATTTCCTCATCCTGCCGGACGGCGTTGGTGTCGACATCGCCGCAAAGCTGCTCTATGGCGCGCCGTTTCCCAGCAATCTCAACGGCACTGATTTCATCCCGGCCTTCCTGCAGGCCTCGTCGCGGCCGCTGACCGTGGCGCTGCTCGGCGCGACGCGCGTCAACGCCGAAGCGGCATCGGCGAAGCTCTCGGCGCTGGCCGGGCAGCACAAATTCGTCGTCATCCATGACGGCTACTTCTCCGCCGCGCAGGAGCCCGAAATCGTCGAGCGCATCGCCAGGGTGCGGCCCGATATTCTGCTCGTCGCCATGGGCGTGCCACGCCAGGAACTGTGGATCGAGCGCCATATCGACGCCCGCCATTGCACGCTGCCGATCGCTGTCGGCGCGCTGCTCGATTTCCTTTCGGGCACGGTGCCGCGCGCGCCGTTGTGGTTGCGCCGGCTGCGCCTGGAATGGCTGTTTCGCCTGTGGATCGAACCCGGCCGCCTGTGGCGTCGCTACGTGGTCGGCAATCCGGTTTTCCTGTGGCGGGTTTTCAAGCAGAAGCTGACGCATCGGCCCCGACCGGCGGAGGCGCGCCGGTGAACAGTCGTTTCGTGCCGGATGAGGCCACCAAGATCGAGCCTTTGCCGGCTTCGCCGTCGGCCGCGATCGTGACGGCAAGCTATGCGCCGGATTTCGAACGCTGCCGGCTCCTGTGCGAAACCATCGACCGTCACGTCAGCGGCGTGGCGCATCATTACATCCTCACCGAGCATCGCGACGTCGCGCTGTTTCGCCAACTGGAAGGCAGCCGGCGCAGCGTCGTCGACGAACGCGACCTGCTGCCGGGTTGGCTGCGCGCCTTCGACGATCCGCTCAGCCTGTTTCGCCGCCGCGTCTGGCTGAGTTTCAAAACGCAGCCGCTGCGCGGCTGGCATGTGCAGCAGTTGCGCCGCATCGCCATTGCCGGCCACGCGCTGGAAGACGTGCTCGTCTTTTGCGATTCCGATGTCGCCTTCCTCAAACCGTTCGATACCGGCGCCTTTTGGCGCGACGGCAAGGTTCGCCTGTTCCGGCGCGACGGCGTGCTCGCCGAGGACGGCCATGACGAGCATCGTATCTGGTCGCGCAATGCCGGCACCGCCCTTGGCATCGACGTGGCCAATGTCTCGACCCACGACTACATCTCGACGTTGATCGCCTGGCGCCGCGAGACGGTCAACGCGATGTGCGCGCGCATCGATAAGGTGCATGGCCGCGACTGGGTCGGCGTCATCGGCGCCGCGCGCAAATTCTCCGAATGCATGATCTACGGCCGCTATGTCGACGACGGGCTCGACGGCGCCGGCCATTTCCATGGGTCGGAGGAATTCTGCCGTGTCCACTGGAATGGCGAGCCACTGTCGGACGAGGCGTTTCGCCGCTTTGTCGACACCATGGCGCCCGAGCAGGTGGCGATCGGCATGCAATCCTTCATCGGCACCGATGTCAGCCGCATCCGCCGTTTGATCGGGCTTGATCGTTAGGTCAGATTGCCTTGGCTGGCCTGCGCATCGCCGAATAGGTCAGCAGCATCGAGGCGAGATAAAGCAACAGGAAGACGATGTTGAGCGACAGCACGAGGTTGGGTGTGTCTGCGATCGTCGTCAGCACATAGGTGAGCAGCACGGCTTTCAGGCCGGCCAGCAGGCCGAGATTGATCGCCCGCATCGCCGTCTGGCCGCGCGCGAAGAGCAACTCAGCCTGGTATTCGACGAGGTTGCGCAGGCCCGGCACGCAGATGGCCAGTGCAACCAGGGGGGCAGCCTCGGCGACGTTCTTACCCAAAGCATTGGGGAAGAAATGCAGCACGACGCCCAGCGACGCCAGCGCCAGCGTCGAGACCAGGAACACCCCGCCTTCGATGCCGCTCTTGACCGCCAGCCGCGACAGCAGCTCCGGCGCCCGCATCATGCGCTGCACCAGCATCATCGAGAAGGTGCGGATCGGGATTGCGGTCAGATCCACCAGCCGCATGATGATGGCGTAGATGCCGGCAAGATGCGCGCCGCCGATCGACAGCACCAAGAGCTTGTCGAACTCCATCTGCAGATAGAACAGCACATCGGATCCTGCGACATAGATCGAATCCGCGAGCCGCCGGAAATAGAGTTCCGGGCGCAGCTTCAGCCTTTGGCGTGGATAGAAGAAGGCGAAGGCGACGATCAGCGAGGCCGCATTGGCGCCGATGTAAAACAATGACCAGACGCCGACCGTGCGTTGCGCGGCGAACACGAACATCACCGCGCCGATTGCCCTGAGCGCCGTCGCCAGGATCGCCAGCACCGCGGCGCGGCCGAACTTGCCGAGACCGTTGTTGACGATCAGCACCACCTCGACCGGCCGCCACAACAGTGCTTCGGCAAAGACCACCGCGGCGAAGACGCCCAGCGGCACGGTCCCGGCGAAGAAGATCAGGTAGACGGCGTAGGACGCTGCAATCAGGAACGGCAGCGACAGCACGCCGAGGAACAGGAAGCCGGCGGTGAAGGTGCCGATCAGATTGGGGCGGATCGTGGCGGTGCGGTAGAGCGCCGAGATGAAGCCGAAGGCAAGGATGCGCGACAGCATGATGCCGGCCGCCGAGGCGGTGGCGAACATGCCGAATTCGGCGATCGACAGCGTGTTGGCCAGGGCCACGAAATAGGCGAGCGAGAAAACCAGTCGGCCGCCGGCGCCGCTGATCGCCGAGAAATAGTCCAAAACCAGCTTCCGGCGGGTGGCCACGAAGTGGCCGATCCGCGCGAGAGGCCGCCTTTGCGGTATGTCGCTGGTCTGGGTCATATAACGGCCGACAGATAGGCCGGAAAGTTTAACGCGACGTTCTGGCGACCTGTCGGGAATCGCGCAATCGTTGCAAACAAAGCCAGAAACCGCGCCGCGCGGGGGCAAAAATTAACCTTTTGTTTCCTATGCCTGTTTAGCGTGGCTTAACGATTGGCCGACTGCCGCTCCCAAGCCGCCAGAAAGTAATTCCAGGACCATGGTCGACAGGGAAAACCGCGAGGATTGGAGGCGTGAGCGCTCTCTGCTTGCGCTCGGCCAGGCCGTGCGCGGCGAGGACAACACGGTTCCGATCGGCGAGCGGGCCAATTCCTCATGGCGCGAGGACGCCGCCGCGCGCCATCGCGCAGCGCGCTTCGAACGCGAAGGGCGGACAGATCCGCAGCGCGGCGATACTGGTAACGCCCGGCCCGAACCGGCTGCGGATCGGATAGAAGCCGAGAACGAATGGGAAAGAACGGATCGCCACGCACCCGCCGGGCGAAGCGATGCCGGCGATGCCGCGGGCTACCAGCCTCAAGCAGCCCTTGGGTCCCGCTCGGCAAGGCAGCCGTCTGCCGGTGAGGGTTCCAACACGCAGGAATGGAAACCGCTGATCGACCCGATGCAGGTTATCGGCGGCATTGCCCGCTCCAAGGCGCTGATCCTGTCGACGACGATCCTGGGCGCCGCGCTCGGCATTGCGATAGCGCTGTCGACGCCGAAGAAATACGAGGCGACCACCGAGCTGACCATCGAGCCGGGCGACCTCAAGCTGTCCGACCGCGATCTCACCCAAGCCGTGGGGCAACCCGATGCGGCATTGGCCGTCGTTGAAACCCGCATCAAGATGGTCACCTCCGGCAAGGTTCTCGACGAGGTCGTCAAGGAACTCAATCTCGTCAATGACCCGGAGTTCAACGGCCAGGGTTCCGGCGGCCTCGGCGTCATGTCCTTCGTGCGCTCTATGCTGTCGCGACATGACGAGCCGACCGGCGGCGGCGAGGTTCGCCGCCAGGCGCTGGCCGTCGGCAACCTGGCCGAGAGCCTTTCGGTCGACCGCACCGGCAAGACTTTTGTCATTTCCATCAGCGCCACCACGCAGGATGCCGACAAGTCGGCGCTGATCGCCAACAGGACGAGAGACGTCTTCCAGCGCGAGATCGGCCAATACCAGTCCGACATGGCCGGACGCGCGACCAGCACGCTGACGTCCAAGCTCGACGAGTTGCGCAAGGGCGTCGAGACGGCGGAGCGCAACGTCGAGGATTTCAGGGCCACGCACGACCTCGTCGACGCGCAGGGCCGCCTGATCAGTGACGACCAGATGCTGAAGCTCAACGAGCAGCTTTCCGTGGCGCGCGCCCGTACGCTGGAACTGAATGCGCGCGCCGCGTCGGCGCGCTCGTTGAACGTCAATTCGGTTCTTAGCGGCACATTGCCGGAAGAGATCACCTCCAACATGATGAGCGAGCTGCGCTCGCAATATGCGGCGTTGAAGCAGGAGGCCGATCGCGCCGAGATCAAGTTCGGACCACGCCATCCGGAGCTCCAGGCGCTCAACGCTCAGCTTGCCGGCGCCCGCGAACGCATCGCCGCCGAATTGCAGCGGATTGCCGCCTCGCTGCAGGTCGACTTGAAACGCTCCGTGCAGCTCGAGCAGGATCTGTCGTCGCGCCTGGCGCAAGCCAAGGTGCAGAGCGGCGACGTCAACAGCAATCTTGTTTCGCTGCGCGAGCTGGAGCGCGAAGCCGCCGCCAAGCGCTCCGTCTATGAGCAATATCTGCTGCGCGCCAAGGAAACCAGCGAGCAAAAGGACGTCAACTCCGCCAACATCAACGTGCTTTCGCCCGCTCAGCCGCCGCTCGAGGCCAAAGGCCCGTCGCGCGTCGTCAAGGCCCTGGCCGGCCTGTTCGCGGGTCTGTTCGCCGGCATCGGCCTCGGTGGGCTGCGCGGCATCTATGCCAGCCTGCGCGAGACCGCCGATAGCCGTTCGCGCCGCGGCGGCAACGAGCGCAGAGTTGTCGTTGAAGACAGGTCCAGCCAAGCGCCGCCGCCGCCACCCGTCACGCCGCCACCGCCCTTGACTCCTGCATCTGTGTCCAGGTCGCCGGCACGGCCTGCCGTGCCCCCACAAAGTCAGCCAACTGTAGCTCCGCAACCGGTTTCGCCGGCTGCCGCGCGGCCGGCTTCGCAAGCCGTTCCTCCTCCGCCTGCACCAGTCGCCGTTGTTTCGGCGCCGGTCGATGATGCCGGCCGCTCAGGCTTCTTGGGTACGCTCGCTTCGTCCTTGCGTTACTTTGTGCGGCGCGGTTCGGAGGAAGCAGATACCGCGGAAGCCGCCGAAACGGATACCGTTCCGCCTGAAAGCGCCTGGCGCGCGCCCACCCAGCAAGCCCGCTACGCGCCGCCGGTTGCGCCGGCTCAGCCAGGCTTCCAGCCGGCGCCCGCGCAAAGCTATGCCTATCGGACCGACAGCGCGCGGCCTGACCCATACGAAACCACCTATCCGCAACCGCCATTGGCCGAGGCCTCGCAATCGGCCGCCGACGAGCAGGGCCAGATCGACGAAATCCGTGCCAGGCTCCGGGAATTCCGCCAGTCGGTGCGCGATCTGAGCGAAAGCCGTACACGCCGTCGCTATTTCTAAAGCCTCAGCGGTCGATAAAAGCGCCCGGTTTCGGGTTTACGGCATCCGACGACGCTTTGGCGGGATTGCCTTGTCGAATTTTCGTGAAAATGCCGCGCTGCAGTTCGGCCGTCAGCGCCTTGCCTTGGCATGTCGACAAAGCCGGACGGAAGAACGCGGCCGTGCATCGATGCGGTCTCAAGCGAAGCTGAGGATAGTGATGGCCGAAGTGATTGATGGAAAGAGCGTCGCCGAGGACGTGGTTTCGAACGTGAAGGCGCTGACATCGGAGCTGGTGGCCAAAGGCGCGACGAAGCCTGGGCTTGCCGTGGTGATCGTCGGCGAGGACCCGGCAAGCCAGGTCTACGTCGCTTCCAAGTCGCGAACCGCCAAGGAATGCGGCTTCCATTCGCTGCAGCACACGCTGCCGGCCGATACCACCGAAGAGCAGCTTTTGAAGATCATCGGCGACCTCAATGCCGATCCGGCGATCAACGGCATCCTGGTGCAGTTGCCGCTTCCCGGCCATATCGATGCCGGCAAGGTCATCCAGACGATCGCGCCGGAGAAGGATGTCGACGGCTTCCACTTCATCAATGTCGGCAAGCTTGGCACCGGCGAGCTGGAGACCGCCTTCGTGCCCTGCACGCCGGCAGGTTCGATGCTTCTGATCGAGCGTGTGCGCGGCAAGGATCTTTCCGGCCTCAATGCGGTCGTCGTCGGCCGCTCCAACATCGTCGGCAAGCCGATGGCAAACCTTCTGCTTGCGGCCAACTGCACGGTCACCATCGCGCACAGCCGCACCAAGGATCTGCCCGCGCTTGCCCGCACCGCCGACATCCTGGTCGCCGCCGTCGGCCGGCCGGAAATGGTCAAGGGCGATTGGGTCAAGCCCGGCGCCACCGTCATCGATGTCGGCATCAACCGCATCCCGGCGCCCGAGAAGGGCGAGGGCAAGTCGCGGCTGGTCGGTGACGTCGCCTATGCCGAAGCGGCCAAGGCCGCCGGCGCCATCACGCCTGTCCCGGGCGGCGTCGGACCGATGACCATTGCCATGCTGATGGCGAACACTGTAGCTTCCGCCTACCTCGCGGCCGGGTTGAAGCGGCCGTCCTTCTGACCGAGAAAGCCTTTGCATTGCCGAACCTGACTGCCTCCGTCGAGCGGCCGATCACGAACGATCCCGTTCAGGGCGGCCGTCAGTTCGGCTTTCTGCTGGTCGACAAGTTCTCGATGTTCTCGCTGGCCGCGGCCATCGACTGTTTCCGCTCGGCCAACCGCCTGCTCGGCCGCGATTTCTATGGCTGGACGACGATTTCGGCCGATGGCGACGCGGTCATGGCTTCCAACGGCCTGCCGCTCAAGATCGACTATTCCGTCGCCGATATGCCGCCCGTCGACATCCTGTTCGTCTCGGTCGGCCTCTCCATAGAATTTCCCGGCAAGAGCAAGGTGCTGGCCGCGCTGCGCAGCTGGGGCCGGCGCGGCAACGCGCTCGGCGCGCTGTCGGTCGGCTCTTACCTGCTGGCCGAAGCCGGCCAGCTCGACGGCTATCGCTGCACCATCCACTGGGAAAACCGCGCCGGCTTCATGGAACGCTTTCCCGACATCAACTGCACCGGCAACGTCTTCGAGATCGACCGCAAGCGCTACACCTGCGCCGGCGGCACCACCTCGATCGACCTGATGCTGGAGATCGTGCGCGGCGATTTCGGCTCCAACCTCGCCAATGGCGTCGCCAACCAGTTCCAGCACGAGCGCATCCGCTCGGCCGGCGACCGCCAGCGCGTCGGGCCGGAGCGGGATCTCACCGGCAAGTCGGAGAAGCTCAGGCGCATCGTCGAACTGATGGCCGACCATCTCGATGAGCCGCTGTCGGCGGTGCAGCTCGCCAAGTCGGCGGGGCTTTCGGTGCGCCAGGTCGAACGCCTGTTCCTGCGCCACCTCTCCGTCACGCCCGGCCGCTATTACATGCGTCTCAGGCTGGAGCGGGCGCGCGAATTGCTGCGGCAGACCAACATGCCGATCCTCGACGTGGCGATCGCGACCGGCTTCACCTCGCATTCCTATTTCGCGCAGAGCTACCGGCTGCAGTTCGGCCGCCCGCCATCGGAAGAACGCCGCACCACCTACTGAGTGCTGTGCCGCGCGCAAGCCGATGTTCGCCGAACAACAGCGGCAGGACCTGCGCCACCGCGACCCGGCATGGAAGATCGCTGCCACCGCCGCCATGCTCGGCCACGATGACGACGCGATCCGCTACCTGGAGCAATCGGTAACGCGCAAGACGACCTGCTCGGCGGTGCGCATCGTTCCGGCTTCAAGAGCCTGCGCGGCGATCCGCGATCCCGGGCAATCGTCGAGGCGCAGGGCTTTGTCCCGCCACATGTGCTGGCAGCCTGAGCTTTTGCCGCTTGTCTCTGAGGGCCGCCTAAAATAGCTTCCGCGACGCGGACGAGGGATCAATCAGGAGATATCCATGGCGGGACTGATACGGGGCGTCGCTGCGGCGGCCTTGCTTTTGTCGATGACCACCTTTGGCTTTGCCGCCAACAAGGTCATCATCATTCTGGACGCTTCGGGCTCGATGTGGGCCCAGATCGACGGCAAGCCGAAGCTGGAAATCGCGCGCGAATCGTTGCGCACGGTGTTGCAGTCGGTACCGGCCGATGACGAGATCGGCTTCATGGCCTATGGCCATCGCACCAAGGGCAGCTGCGACGACATCGAACTGATCGTGCCGCCGCAGGCGGGATCGGCAAGCGCCATCACGGCGGCCGCCGACAGCATGAAATTCCTTGGCAAGACGCCCCTGACGGCGGCCGTCAAACAAGCAGCCGAGGCGCTGAAATACACCGAGGACAAGGCAACGGTGGTTCTGATCACCGACGGTTTGGAAACCTGCGGCGGCGACCCATGCGCGCTCGGCAAGGAGCTGAAGGCCTCCGGTGTCGACTTCACCGCCGACGTTGTCGGTTTCGGCCTGACCGCCGACGAGGGCAAGCAGATCGCCTGCCTCGCCGACAACACCGGCGGCAAATACATCCAGGCGTCCGACGAGAAGGCGCTGCAGCAAGCGCTGGTCGAGACCGTCGCGGCTCCGGCGCCAGCCCCCGCACCGGCTCCCGAACCGGCGCCGGCTCCCGCGCCGAAAGCGGCCGAGGTCGACTACAATCTCCTCCCGCAGGCGTTCTTGAAAGCGGGCGGCGAGGTGCCGAAGGTCGACGTCTACTATGAAGTCTTCAGGGACGACGCGAAGGGTGTCGGTGGAGACCATGTCGACTACGGCTATAATGGCATCAAGTTTCACGTTCCCGCCGGCAACTACATCGTCGTCGCCTCGAGTGGCGGCGCCAAGACCGAGCAGAAGATCTCGCTGACGGCCGACAGGACAACAGAGTTGGCCCTGGACCTGAACGCCGCGGAAATCTCCATCCACGCGCGGCCGGCGCCAGGCGCCGAAGTCGACCGCAATGCGCAGATCAGCATCGCCTATCCCGGCGGCACCTCGGACGCCAACTATGGCGAGGTCAAGTTCGTCGTCCCGACGGGTGAGACCAAGGTTACCGTGAAGCTGGGAGCCGGCGAGGTGAGCGAGACCATGCAGCTTGCCGCCGGCCAGGTCGTCGACAAGGACATGATCGTCGGCGTCGGCAAGGCCAAGGCCAACGCCTTCTACACCCAGGGCGGCGAAAAGGCCTCCACCGATGTGGGTTGGAAAGTGTACAAGGCGGCCAAGAAGCTCGACGGCACCCGCGACCAGGTGACCTACGCTTACGGCCCCGACAGCCAGTTCGACCTGCCGCCCGGGGACTATGTGATGGGCGTCGATGTGCAGGCCGTGTCAACCGAACAGCCATTCAGCGTCAAGGTCGGGCAGATGACCGACGTCAACGTAACGCTGAACGCTGGCGTGCTTTCGGTCGACGCGCCGGGCGCAGACGGCTTCAAAATCTTCGAGGCCAAGAAGAACATCCAGGGCGAGCGCAAGCAGGTGACTTACGCCTATGGCGAAAAGATGCAAACCACGCTGGCCGCGGGCGACTATGTGCTGGTGACCAACTTCACCTCCGACAAAGCCGACAAGGAAACGCCCTTTACCATCAAGGCCGGCGAGCGCAACGAGCTCACTGTCCAGTAATGACCGCAAACTGGCGACGTTTCAGTCGTTCTGCCTGGGCATTCCGCGAATAGTCGCGGGATGTCCATCTTGGCAACGCAGCGAAACTTGGCTTCGCCGATCAGGCAGCTTCCGAGACGCGCATTTCGACATGCAACCCGGCCGCAACCACCATGTTGACGAGGGTGTCGAGGGCAAACAGGTTGATCTTCCCGCGCAGGAGATCGGACACGCGCGGTTGCG
>JAEKLU010000232.1 GCA_019509685.1 Mesorhizobium sp.
CGAAACTCGGCGCCGACATCGCCGTCGGCCCGATGCAGCGCTTCGGCGTGCCGATGGGCTTTGGCGGCCCGCACGCCGCCTATTGCGCCGTCTCCGACAAGCTGACCCGCCTGATGCCTGGACGCCTGGTCGGCCAGTCGACCGACAGCAAGGGCCGCCCGGGCTACCGCCTGGCGCTGCAGACGCGCGAGCAGCACATCCGCCGCGACAAGGCCACCTCCAACATCTGCACCGCGCAGGCGCTGCTCGCCAACATGGCGACGGCTTATGCGATCTGGCATGGCCCGGCCGGCCTGCAGGCGATTGCCGGGCGCATCCACGCGCTCGCCAACCGGCTGACTTCCGGCCTAAAGGCGGCAGGAGTCTCCGTGCTTGGCGCGAGCCGCTTCGATACGGTCACTGTCGACGTGAAAGGCAAGGCCGCTTCGATCGCCGCCGCCGCTGAAAAGGGCGGTCGGCTGCTGCGCGTCATCGATGCCGACCGTATCAGCATCGCTTTCGACGAAACCTCGACGCAAGCCGATCTCGAGGCCATCGCCGCTTTGTTCGACGCTAAGCCAGGCGCGTCCGATGCCGGGTCCATGCCCGGCAAGCCGCGCGGCAAGGCGTTCCTGACCCAGCCGGTCTTCCACGAGAACCGCTCCGAGACCGACATGATGCGCTTCCTGCGCCGGCTGGCCGACAAGGATCTGGCGCTCGACCGCACCATGATCCCGCTCGGATCCTGCACCATGAAGCTCAATGCGGCGGCCGAAATGATGCCTGTGAGTTGGCCAAGCGTCGCCAATCTGCATCCCTTCGCGCCCGCAAGCCATTCGGCCGGTTACCGCGCCATGGTCGGTGAGCTCGAAGGCTGGCTGTCCGAGATCACCGGTTTCGATGCGGTGAGCCTGCAGCCCAATGCCGGCAGCCAGGGCGAATATGCCGGCCTGCTCGCCATCCGCGCCTATCATCGCGCGCGCGGCGAAGGCCACCGCACCGTCTGCCTGATCCCGTCCTCCGCGCACGGCACCAATCCGGCGAGTGCGGCGATGGCCGGCATGAGCGTCGTTGTCGTGCGCTGCCTCGAGGACGGCAATATCGACATGGACGATATGCGCGCCAAGGCCAACGAGCATTCGAAGAACCTTGCCGCGCTGATGTTCACCTACCCTTCGACGCATGGCGTCTACGAGGAAGGCGCGCGCCATCTCTGCGCCCTCATCCACGAGCATGGCGGCCAGGTCTATTTCGACGGCGCCAATCTCAACGCGCTGGTTGCCTTGGCGCGGCCCGCCGACATCGGCGCCGACGTCTGCCACATGAACCTGCACAAGACCTTCTGCATCCCGCATGGCGGCGGCGGTCCGGGTGTCGGCCCGATCGGCGTCAGGGCACATCTCGAGCCCTATCTGCCGGGCCATGTCACCGAAGGCTCGGCGCATGCGGTCGCGGCAGCACCCTTCGGCAGCGCGTCCATCCTGCCGATCACCTGGATGTATATCCGCATGATGGGCACTGCCGGCCTGAAGCAGGCGACCGAGACGGCGATCGTTTCGGCCAACTATGTGGCAACCCGCCTCGCGCCGCACTTCCCGCTCCTCTACAAGGGCAGGCACGACCGCATCGCGCATGAGTGCATTCTCGACACACGCGTGCTCAAGGAAAGCGCCGGCATCAGCGTCGACGACATCGCCAAGCGGCTGATCGACTACGGCTTCCACGCGCCGACCATGTCGTTCCCGGTCGCCGGCACGCTGATGGTCGAGCCGACCGAGTCCGAGCCCAAGCGCGAACTAGACCGCTTCTGCGAGGCGATGATCGCGATCGCCGGCGAAGCGGCGAAAGTGGCCAAGGGCGAATGGCCGCTCGAGGACAACCCGTTGGTCAACGCCCCGCACACGGCGGCCGAAGCATTGGCCGGCGAGTGGAAGCATCCCTATTCGCGGCTCGAGGCAGCTTATCCGTCAGGCGACGCCGACACAGCGGCGAAATACTGGCCGCCGGTATCGCGCATCGACAATGTCGCGGGTGACCGCAACCTCGTCTGCTCCTGCCCGCCGCTGTCGGAATATCTCGGCGCCGCCGAGTAGGCTCAACGCATGTCGCCCAAAAGTGTGAAGCGGTTTTGGGAAAACGACATGCGGAAAAGCAACTCAGGCCGAGCGCAAGGCCGGCCCGGTATCGGGCTGGTCTGACTTGGTTTGGGCAAGGACGCGGTTTCGCCCGTCCCGCTTCGCCGCATAGAGCGCCGCGTCGGCATCCGCCAGCACGTCCTCCAGCGGCCGGCCCTCGACCGTGCCGAACCCCATGCCGCCGCTGACGGTGCTGCGCAGCGGCCCGCGAGGCGTGGAAACGACCTCGGTGCCAAAGGCGACGCCGATCCGGCTTGCCAGATCGTGCGCCTTCTGAGGCGTCATGCGCGACAGGACGAGCGCGAATTCCTCGCCACCCAATCGAAAGGCTTCGACGCCGGTCTTGCCGTATTTCCTGATCACCGACGCGAAGCGGCACAGCACCTGGTCGCCGACGGCGTGGCCGAAGACGTCGTTGGTCATCTTGAAGTGGTCGAGGTCGAACATGGCGATCGCCATGAACGGGCCGAAGCCGCGATCGCCGTAAAGCGTCGTCAAGGCGCGCCGGTTCATCAGCCCGGTCAAGGGATCGGTCATCGTCTCGGCCCTGAGCTCGATCTGTGCCTGGAGGTGGTGCAATGACAGCGTCAGCGCGCCCAGCACGGTCATGCAGGCAACCGACACGACCGAGTTCAGCCGCTCGGCCCAATTGTCGGGCGCGGCCCCGAGCGTCCACTGCCCATTGACCAGAAGAACCGCGCCGCAGAGCGCGAACGATAGACCGCAGATGCCACTCAGCAACGAGACGACAAGCAGGATGCGGCGGTCGTGATCGCCCTTCATCCAGAACATCGTCCCGATCGCGGCAAGCAGCGCCGTCACCGTCGAATAGGTGATGAGGAAGCCGGCACCGTCAAAGCCGAGATAGGTGACCAGCGCGCATACGGCCATCGCTGCCAGCGCCGGCACGATGGCGCGACGGTAATTGCGGATGCCGAGATATTGCATCGCCGACAGGCAGAGGACGAGGAACCCCAGGCCGAGCAGGGCGAGCACGATCTGACAGAGCCAGGGGCTTGCATCCTTGGTGTAGCGCCAGAACAGCACGACATGGGCGACGAGCACGAGGATGCCGCAGGCGACGGTCAGCACGAAGCGGGCGCGCGGCGTGGTCAACCAGATCGCAAACATGGTGACGCTGAGGCAAGTGCCCGACAGTGCCGCCGCCAGCAGAAGCGAGCTGAAATCCAACATCGGGAAACAAACTACCTACAGGGATCGTCGCTCTTCTATTGTAGGTTGCGGTTGCTCGGCGCAAACCGTTTCAGGTAGCGTCGGGATGCAACCTCGACACAAGGTTTACAAAGCGTCGCCAGGCCGGATCCCGGCCCCTGTGACGGTGAGCCGATCAGCCTTTGTCGAGCAGCGCCAGATTGGCGTTGACCATGGTCTGATCGGCCATGCCGGCCTTGGCCTCGAGCAGCAGTGCCCTCGCCTTTTTCTTGTTGCCGCGCAGGAGTTGGGAATAGCCCATATTGTTGACGATCTGCGGCTTGCGGCCGGCGACCTTCAAAAGCTGCGCATAGGCGCGGTCGGCGAAGTCGAAACGGCCAAGTTCGTCATAGGACGCGGCAAGCCCCATCCAGGCCTCCGCGTTGTCGGATCTGAGCTCGACCGCCTTGCGGAAATGCTGTTCGGCAAGGCCGAAATTGGCCTCGCGGAACTGCGCCTTGCCCTCCACCAGGTCAATGGCGCTGACATCCTTGGCCACCGGCTGGATCGCCGTGGTCTTGGTGGTGTCGATGGTATTGTTGGTCGTACAGCCAGTGATCATCAAGACGGCCGCCAACGCCAGCGCTATCGTGGGAAGTTTCTGACGCATGCCCCTGCCCCATCGCCCGATTTGCCGGGTCGTTCTTCAGGGAAAACGATACATCAGAGCGATTAAGCTTCGGTGCTGAAATTCAGCTAAATTTTGGTTGCGCGCCAAGGATGCGTTAACCAGCGCGGTCGCTGCGCGCTCAGTGGTGCCCTGTCAGCTTAACGATGATCGGAATGATCGCGATCATCAGCACCACCGGCAGGATGCAGACCGTCACGGGGACCGACATCTTGGCCGGCAAGGCATGCGCCTTCTCCTCCGCCAGTGACATGCGCTTATGCCGCATTTCGTCGGAAAAGACGCGCAGCGAGCCCGAGAGGCTGGTGCCGAGCTCTTTCGACTGCTGCAAGAGCGTGGCGAAAGAGCGCACCTCATCGAGGCTGAGGCGGTCGGCCAGCGCTTTCAGCGCGTCGTCGAGGCTGCGGCCGGCCCGCAACTCCAGCGACACCAGCGTCAGGTTCTGGCTGAGCGACGGATAGGTCTTGCCGAGTTCCCTGGAGACGCGCTCGATGCCGGCTTCCATGCTCATGCCGGCGTCGGAGCAGACAATCATCAAATCCATGAAGTCGGGGAAGCCGTTGCGGTATTCGCGCATCTTTTCCCGCACCTTTTGCGTCAGCACCAGGCCCGGCAGGAAATAACCGCCGGCGCCCGACAGGATGACGAAGGCCCAACGGCTGGTCATGGTCGAGTCGGCGCTCGCCCACCATTGATTGACAAGGAAGGCCGCAAACGCCGCGCCGATCAGCGCGCAGAACCGGATCAGGAAGAACATGCCGACGGCGCGCGGCTCCATATAGCCGGCCTGGATGAGCTTCATGCGCAGGCGCGCGACATTTTCCGGATCGCTTTTGGCATAAAATTCCTGTGCGCGTTTCACCGCCTGCTCACGCACGACATTGGTGTTCTTCTTGGGCGCCGGCTCCGCCCGCTCGAGAGGTTGGAACACCTCCACCTTCAGCCGGCGCTTGACGTCGCTGCGATCACCCCTGGCAAGCACCAGCGGCCAGGCCACGGCGCCACCGCCCAGCACCAAAAGCAGCAAGGCCACCGGCAGCAGCGAGGTCGGCGCCAGCGAAGCGAGGAAGCGGATAAATTCTTCCATCTCAGAACCTGAAATTCGACATCTTGAACATGATGGCGTTGCCAAGCAGCAGCCAGAGGACGGAACCGGTCAGCATGTACCAGGTCTTCGCCTCGCCCCAGACATCGCGGTAGAATTGCGGCATCAACACCATGATGGCGGTGAACAGAAGCACCGGCACCGCGGTCAGGATATAGGCCGACATGCGGCCTTCCGTCGAAATCGCGCGCACCTTGCGGCGCAGCTTGCCGCGGTCGCGGATCGTCAACGACAAACCGTCAAGGATCTCGCGCAAATTGCCGCCCGAGCTTGTCTGGATCGACACCGCGGTAACGAACAGCGGCAGGTCCTCATGGCCCACCCGGTCGAACAAATTGTTCAGCGCCGAAACCAGGTCGGAGCCGTAGGTCACCTCATCGGCGATGACGCCGAATTCCGTGCCGATCGGATCGGCCATCTCGCGCGCCACCATGGCGATCGCCACCGGCACCGGATGGCCGGCTTTCAGACCGCGCGTGATCAGCTCCAACGCCTCCGGCAATTGGATACCGAACCGCTTGTGCCGGCGCTTGCGCATCCAGCGCATCGTCATGACCGGCAGCACCGGCACCAGGACGCAGAACAGGACAAGCCCGGACAGCAGGGACAGGCCGTACCAGATGGCGACCAGCACCAGAGCCGCGGCCGCGCCTGAGGTCATCATCAGGAACTTGGAGAGCGGCATGGTCATGCCGGACTGGGTGCGCAGGGCGCGGAAGCGATCGAGCGAAAACCGGGAGCCGCCGTCCAACCCGCGCTCCTTGCGCAGTTGGACCAGGACCTGCTCCTGGCTGATCTTGTTTTCCGAGAGCTTCATGCGCCGATTGATCGCCGTGCGCTTGTCGCTGCGCCCGGCATAGAGCAGATAGAGCCCTTCGGCGATCATGATGCCGGTGAGCGCCGCCGCGGCGTAGACGGCGTAGATTGGGCTCAATCCCTCGAACATCGGCCTAGTCCTGCGGCCGGCCGGGCTCGAAATACTTGCCCGGGAATTCGATGCCCATGTTGCGCAGGTCCTCGAGGAAGCGCGGACGGATGCCTGTCGCTTCGAAATAGCCGAGGATCTTGCCGTCCGCTTCCATGCCGGTGCGCACGAAACGGAATATCTCCTGCATCTGGATGACGTCGCCTTCCATGCCGGTCACCTCGGCGACGCTCGTCACCTTGCGCTTGCCGTCCGAAAGGCGCGTCAGCTGGACGACGAGATCCAGCGCGCTGGATATCTGGCTGCGGATCGACTGCACGGTCATCGGCATGCCGGTCATGCCGAGCATTTGTTCCAGGCGCGAGATGGCGTCGCGCGGCGTGTTGGCGTGGATGGTGGCCATCGAACCTTCATGACCGGTGTTCATCGCCTGCAGCATGTCGAAGGCTTCCTCGCCGCGGCACTCGCCGAGGATGACGCGGTCGGGCCGCATGCGCAGCGCGTTCTTGACCAGGTCGCGCTGCTTCAATTCGCCATGGCCTTCGATGTTGGCCGGGCGCGTTTCCATGCGCGCGACATGCGGCTGCTGCAGCTGCAATTCGGCCGCGTCCTCGATGGTGATCAGGCGCTCATCCTCGGGAATGAAGGCCGACAGAGCGTTCAGCATCGTCGTCTTGCCGGTGCCGGTGCCGCCGGAGATGATCGTGGTCTTGCGCGCATGCACCGCCGCCGCCAGGACTTCGGCCATGTTCTGGGTGATGGCGCCGAACTCGACCAGCTTGTGCAGGCCGAGCTTGTTCTTGGAGAATTTGCGGATCGATACCAGCGGCCCGTCGACACCGACCGGGCGGATGGCGGCGTTGAAGCGCGAACCGTCGAGCATGCGCGCATCGACCATCGGTTGCGATTCATCGACGCGGCGGCCGACCGCCGCGACGATTTTGTTAATGATCCGAAGCAGATGCGCCTCATCCTTGAACGGGATGTGGACCTGCTGCAGCTTGCCGCGCTTTTCGACGAAGCAGTTCTGGTGACCGTTGATCAGGATGTCGTTGATCTCGGGGTCCTTGAGCAGCGGCTCGAGCGGGCCGAGACCCACCATCTCATCGACGATGTCGTCGACCAGCCCGTCGAGCTCGGCGATGTTGATCGCCATCCGCTCCTCGCGCGTCTTTTCCGAGACGAATTCATGCACCTGGCGGCGCATCTCGTCCTTGGGCAGCCGCTCCAGCGCCACGAGGTTGATCTCCTCGAGCAGCATGCGGTGGATGCGAACGCGCGCGTCGAGCACCTTGTTGGTGCTTTTCTGGTGCATGGCCTCCTTCGGCGCGGCAGGCTTGCGGGTGGTGGGAATGACCACGGCGGCATGCTGGACAGGCGCGGGTTCGGGCAGCCGCTGCGGGTGGGCGTCACGGTTCTGCAGGTTGGAAAAACGGGTATTCATCCTGCTTTCCTCCGCAGCAGGCCCTTGCCGAGACCGAACAACGACTTCGACTTGACCGCCGTCTGGACCGCCTCCTCGGGCAGGATGATCCGCTTCAAATCGTTGACGACATTGGCATTGGGATCGATGTCGTGCAGCGGCACGCCGCGATCGACGGCTTCGCGCACCAGCCGGTAGTTGTTGGAAATGCCGCCGACGAAATGCTCGCCGAGGATTTCCTGGACATCGGCCTGCTTGATGCCGTTGTCGAACATCTTCTGCTCGAAGCGGTTGACGATGACGTTGGGCTTCACTTCCTTGCCGACGGTCTCATAGACCGCCTGGATGAGGCGCTGCGTGTGGCGCAGGCAAGGCACCGTCATCTCGGCCACGATGTAGAGCTTGTTGGAACCGAGCAGCACCGTCTCCGTCCAGGGAAACCAGGTGCGCGGCATGTCGATGACGACATTGTCGAAATAGGCCGCCACAAGGTCGAGCATGCGCACCACGACATCGGTCTTGAACGAACGCATTTCCGACGGGCGCGTCGGCGCGGCCAGCACGCAGAGCCCGCTTGCATGCTTGGACAGCATGACGTCGAGCAGTTGCCGGTCGAGGCGTTCCGGCTGGTTTTCGATTTCCGTGATGTCGAAGCGCGGCTCGAGGTCGAGATATTCGGCGCAGGCGCCCTGCTGGAAATTGAGGTCGACCACGCAGGTCGAAGCGCCGCGCGTCACCGAATTATGCAGCTGGAAGGCGGTCTGCAGCGCCAGCGTGGTGGTGCCGACGCCGCCCGCGGCCGGCATGAAAGTGTAGATGTGCGACTCTGTGTTTTCTTCGCGCCCGGGGCCTTGCAGCGCCCGGATGACGGAGCGAACGAGATCGGCGGTGGTGATCGGCTTGACGAGGAAGTCGGCGACTTGAAGTTGCACCAGAATGCGCACCGCCGCCGCGTTGAATTCCTGGGTGACGACAACCACCGGAATGCGCCCCTCGAGCCGCCGCATGACGCGCTGCAGCGACTCGATCTCGTCAAGCTTGGATGCATCCATGTCGACGATGACGGTGCCGAAATCGGCTTCCAGCGCCTCGCCGCGCAGCTCGTTGATGCTCTTCTCCACCGTCAGGAGCTCGATCACCTCGGAGGACGCGAAAGCCGTCCGCGTGTCTTGTGAAAATGTCCTGTCGCTCGAAACCAGCAGGATCTTCTTGGTCTTGGTGCCGGATGCCATGGTGGTCAGCCCAATCAATCAGTTGTCGACGGTGCCGTTGAGGCGGCTTTTGCGCCGGCGGCCTGGTCGGCCGCGGCGACCGGGCGCTGGGCCGGCACCCTGAGCTTGGTGTTCTGGACGCCGTACTGCCAGGGGTCGACCATCTGCATGGCCGTATTGGATGCCTGCGCGTTGCCGGCCCCCGGGGTCACCCCTTCGGTTCGCACATAATCGTCGCTGGTGCAGCCGCCGACGAGGGACAAAAGAGCAATGCAGAGGGTGATGCGCATGGCTTCAGTCCTTCGGCAGATCGAGGAAGTGACCGGACGTCGCGGCGGGCCGGGCGGCGCTGCTGTCGGCGAACGCGACCGGGCGCTTGGGCGCTGAGGCGTCCACTTCCTCGGTGTTGTTCAGGAAATAGTCGGCACTGCTTGCCGGACGCGTTCCATCGGTCGGCTCGACCATCCTCTTCGAGGGATCGACCGGCTTCACCAGGTAAGGCGTGACGATGATGACCAGGTCGGTTTCGCGCCGCTGATAGGATTTCGAGGAAAACAGCGGTCCAAGCACCGGCAGCTTGCCGAGGCCGGGAAGGCGCGACGTGGTGATGTCGTTTTGCGACTGCAGAAGGCCGGCGATCATGAAGCTCTGGCCGTTCTTCAGGTCGACCGACGTCTTGGCACGGCGCACGATGAAGCCCGGCACCGAAATATTGCCGATATTGTAGGAGGCCGACGCGTCGATCGACGACACTTCCGGCGCGATGTCGAGGCTGACCAGCCCATCCTTCAGCACCGTCGGCGTGAAATCGAGGCTGACGCCGTATTTCTTGTAGCTGACGCTGATCTTGCCGTTGTCTTCCGAAACCGGGATCGGGAATTCACCACCGGCAAGAAAGCTCGCCGTTTGGCCCGAACGGGCAATCAGGTTCGGCTCGGCCAGGCGCCTGGCGAGGCCGCGCTCCTCCAGCGCCTTGATGGCGATGTCGATCGAAAGACCGTTCGACAACAGACTGCCGATGATTTCGCCATTGCCCGCCCCCGGTATGGTGCCCGGCTGCAGAGTGACTTGGCGACCGCCCATGCCATAGGCGAAATTGGCGCTGTATTTGGCGCCGAGATCCTGGCCGGCCTGGCGGTTGATTTCGACGAAGCGGACGTTGAGCTGCACCTGTTGCGAGGATGAGATGTTGACCGAGTTGATCACTTCCTCGTTGCCGGAAAAGCGCGAGGCGATCTTGCTCGCCTTGTCGGCGGCGACCGCGTCATCGGCCTCGCCCGACAGCACGACGCGGCCGTTGGCCGAGCCGACCTTGATCTTGGCGTCGGGCACGCTGGCGCGAATGGTGCTGGCCAACTGGTCGGTATCCAGCGTCACTTCGACGTCGATGGTGCCGACGAGCTGCTTGTTCTGGTCGAACAGCGCAATGCCGGTGGTGCCCAGATTGTTGCCCAGCACATAGAAGGATTTGTCGGTCAGCGGATTGACATTGGCGATCTCCGGATCGCCGATGACGATCTGGTAGAAGGCAGCACTCGTCATGATCGTCTTCGGCTTGCCCTTGGCCACCTTGATGGAGGCATTCTGGGTCGCCGAGACGTAGATGACGTCATTGCTCGCCCTGGCCGGCGCCGCCAAACCAGCCACTACCAGCGGCATCGCCAACGCGATCGCGCCAAGCAGGCGCCACCCCCTGGTCGTCCGAAATGCATCAAGCCCAAACATCTTGCCCCGTCCCCGCCGGTCCCCACCGGCTATTGCTGCAGTTCCTGCTGCGGTTCCCGCGAAGGAACCTTGTATTCTTCGACCTTGTCGCCGCGCGTCACGATCACCGTCTTGAACTTCGGCTCGTCCTGGTCCTTCGTCACCGCGTTCAAGAGCGAAGCGGCACTCGCCTGCGTGCTTGCGGCCACCGAGCCGCCGAAAGACGAAATGGTGGTGAGCCCGCTCTTGCTGGCGCTGGCATCGGCCGATGAACGCAGGGACAACGACAGCGTGCCGACGGTGCGCGCAAGCGCCACCTTCTGCGCCCCTTCATTCGTCACCTCGATGGTCACGGAATTGGCGATCTGCGGCGCCGTCTTGCGTTCATCGGCGCCCTGCCCGACCGAAAGCACCTTGGCGTCGGAAACGACGACTTCGGAAGTGACCGTCGAGCCGGTCGCGCCCTGAGCGTTCTTGGACACTTCCTGGATGTCGCCGGCATCGCGCGTCAGCACGACATCGACCCGGTCTCCCGGCGTGATGAAACCGCCGACGCCGGCGATCTCATCGGTGCGGATGGTAACGGCGCGCATGCCTGGCGACAGCATGTTGGAAAGGGTGGCGCGGCCGTTCGGTCCCGACAGCTTGGTGAGCAGCACCGGTTCGTTGACCTCGATCGGCGACAGCACGACCCGGTTGCCGTCGGCAAGCAGCTTGTCGATCGTGGCGAAAGCGCCTTGCGGCAGCGAATCCTGCGGCCACGGAATTTCGGCGAGTTGCGCCCGTTCGAGCTCCATGCCGTAGCGCAGTGGCGCTTGAGCCACCACGATGGTTTTGAATTCGACCTTGGGCTGCGGCGCGGCGACGGAGACGACCTTGATCTCGGGCTGGGCCTTCGCCTGGCTCTTGACCCAGAAGTCCGCGGCAAAGATCGAGATCGCGCCAAAGACGGCGGCGATGCCGATCATGGTTATGGCCTTGCCTCGCACAACGAAACCCCTGACGCCCGTGGTCTTTTGTTAGTTGCCACTCACGCTAGGCATCATTGTTAAAGAATCAGGAATCCCACGGCCGGCGGATCGCCCTATTTTGGCCGGCTTGGTTATCGAATGGTTTTGCAATAAGAGACAGTTTGATCCCTGAACGGAACAGGAAC
>JAEKLU010000219.1 GCA_019509685.1 Mesorhizobium sp.
CTATCTATTTCCGAAGTTCTCTTGCGCCCTCCATGCCCGAAAGCTCCGTCATCGGACATAGCAGCCGCGGCCGAGCAGGGTCGGAGATGTCGAGCTTGTCCCAGGGAATGCGGTAAAAGCCTTCGCGGCGGCGCAGTCGAAATAGATCGAGCACCGCCACGCCGACGGTCCAGGCTGAGAGGCGCTCGAACGCGGCGTAGACGCCGACATGGAATTCGGTGACCACGAAATCATCGCCATCCCGTTCGGCGCGGATTTCCTCGATGTGACCGATGCTCTTGCCCCGCTGCGAGAGCACGCGGCGCCCAGCCAGATGCTCCAGATTGACGGTGGTCATCACCCAGCTCCCGGAATGCGCCCGATGATATGGTCGCGCAACCAGTCCTGCCAGGCGAAGATCGACGTCTCGCGCACGTCGATGTCGAATTCGATGTCGATGCCGATATCCCGTACCTTCTTCCAGTCGATCCGGTGCGGCTCGCCATGGCGATTGCCACCCAGCCTCGCTGCGAGCTGCGCCATCCAGCGCCCCGGCTTGGTGCCGAGGCGACGCGCCAAGGTAATGGAACCGAGTTCGATCGCGACGATCCTGGGCGACTTGCCCGGCCGCAACTCGGCCACCAGGCCGTCGATCTTGCCGATCTTGACCTGCTCGCGGTCGACAACCTGCTTGTCCAGGAGATCACGCAGCAACTTCATCATCAGCCTCCGAATATCTGCAGGGGAATGGTCACCACGGCGAGAACAAAGCCGAGCGCGATGATGAAGATGACCGCGGCATTCGAGATGATGCCGTTGCGATGCTCGCCGACATAGCGTTCGTCGTTCAGCAGAAAGAGGAATGGAACCACTGTCAGTGGCAGGCTGGCCGCCGTCAGCGCCATGGAAAAGATCGTCAGCCTCAGTGGATCGAGACCAAGCGCGATGGGGATGGAGGCCAGAAACAAAGATACCGTGTAGACGGCGCTGAACCCGGGATTGTCACGCGGCTTGCGATCTTCCCCCCAGGTCCAGCCGAACCCTTGAGCCACCAGATAGGCCTGCTGCAGGCCGACTTCGAGCGCCGCGCCGAAGCAGGCAATCGCGAGTGAGACAACGAATAACACGAAGCCCCAGAAGCCGAATATCGGAATCAGCATCAATGGCAGTTGGTGGTAGTCATCGACTTGATCGATGCCGTGCGTCGCGAGTACCAGAGCTGCCACGATCAACACGCCAATCGAGATGGTGCCGCCGAAGGTCATGCCCAGGCCCGCGATGGCGCGATTGGTTCCGAGATAGCTTTTGTCCCATTTGTCCTCAAGGGCCCCCGAGGAATAGAACATGAACAGGTAAGGCGATATCGAGGCTCCGAGAATGCTGACCGCCATGAACCAGTAATTGCCAGCGTCGTGGGCCGGAAGAGACGGTACGGCGGCGGCCGCGACCGCCGTCCAATCAGGTTTCAGCATCACAGCTCCGACGACGAAACACAGCGTTACCAGGCCGAGCAACGACACGCCTTTCTCGATGAAGCCGAACGTGCCTTTCCACAACAACAGCCATGCCAGAAACGCTACCGGCAGCGCCCACCATTGAAAGCCTATGCCGGTGGCAAGTTCGAGCGCGATGGCAACGCCGCCGATCTCTGCCGACAGCACCAGAAAATTGACCAGCAAGGCGGCAAGGAAGGGCCATAGAAAGACGTTGAAGCCAAATCTTTCCCGGATACCATCGGAGATGGTGTGATGGCTCACGGCCGCAAACCGGCCGGCCATTTCGACCAGGAAGATGATGCAGATGGTGCCGAGAACCACGGCCCAAATCAGCTGAAACCCAAACGTCGCGCCCGCTTGCGCTGCCGTCGCCATTGACCCGACTTCGAGGAAGCCGCCAACGCTGGTGACGACACCAAGCGATATTTCCAGAAGTTTCTTCATGGCTTCGGCGCGAAGTACTTGGCGTAGGCGGCGGCGAGCGAGCGCGTGGCTGCCTGAAGGTCCTGCCGCGCGTTTTGGAGCTCCGTCCGATTGCCCACCTGCAATCCGGCCTCCGCGCGCGCAACCGCGGCCGACAGATCCTTGACCGCCACCACCAAGGCAGCTTGCTCGGCCGGTTCAGCCGTCCCTGTCGATCGGATTTGCGCCTCGGCGTCGGCCAGCGTCTTGCCCGCCGATTGCAGCGTGTCCGCAGTGTATCGGAACGGCGCCGCCCCAGCGACCCAAGCGTCAAGCGCCATCGATACGGTCTGCGCCGCAGAGGCCGCGGTTCTCGACTGCTGCTCGATCTGATCGGAAGACGAGCACGCCGTCAGTAGGCCAAGAAGCAACAACAGAGACAAGCAATGAAGCTTGAGATGACGATGTGCAACGATCACAACCGGCTCTTGATGCGCCACCTAAGTAGCCTCCTCCCGAACAAAGCCGTTAGCGTCAATTCGATCTAGAGCGCCCGGCGGGTCCGTCAATCGATACCGCGGATGGCTTGCACCTATTCTGAGCTATGGGGCTTGGACGGAAACCAATCGGAGACGACAGGATCCAGCCAAGCGGAACAAAGGATCAGTAACCGGATTAGGGGGCACCAAGAGGCAGTGGGCCGGCCGGCTTGACCCTGGTCTTGATCACCACCGCATCGACATAAATGAACTTGCCATGGGAAGGACCTCGCAATGCCTCGTCTTATAGCCTGGGTAGCGATCGTGGTGATTGTACTCATTGCGGCTTGGTTATGGTTCGGTCGCGATACGTCGAGCCACGGCGGCGGGAGCCAACCCGCACCGCATGCGATAGACCAGAACGGATAGTTCAGTCGGGAGGATCCTGTTCAATCCCGCTCTGGAGATTGTCGATCTTGTACTCGTGAATCAGGCCAAGAACCTGACGTCTGACTGTGTCGCGCGCCTCGGGCTGCACGAAGGGCATTAGCCGTTCGACGGTTTCCACAACCGTCTGCGGCAGGTCCGCAATCGGATCGGTGAGTTCACTGCCATGCTCGTACAGGTTGTCTGTCAGCTTCTTGTCGAGATCGGAAAGAATTCCCATGGGCCTGCTCCTGATGCTCTTCCCTCTCTCAGTGGCCGTCCCGGCGGAGGTGGCGCGCAGAAAATGCTCGTGCGGCTCGCGACCCCGGCCGGGAGGGTCGTTACCGACGAACCGCGTCAACGCAATGTTGTCCGGCCCGCATCGCCTCGCCTGGCTTTTGGCGGGATCAGGCTGCCTTGATTGGCTAGCAATCCCCTGATGAATTCTTCCACATACGGAAGCAGTTCGAAAAGCAGGATCGCGGCCATCAGGCAGGCGATATAAGTCACCGGCAGCTGCTGCCATTTCCAGGCAAGGTCAAAGCGTGCGGTTTCCTGCCCTGCTCCGAACAGCGCGAGAAACTGCCCCCAATGGAGCGTCAAGACGCTGACCAGCCCCATTAGTGGGATCATCTCCAGGAAGCTGTGCACATGCTGCTCGACCGGCGTCACGGTGCGCGCCGTGGTGGCATAGTGTACGTCCCACATCGCCGTCGCCTCATGAACGAAGAAGGCGACGATCATGATGGCGATGACCAGGGCGTTCACGTCGAGGAACATCGCGGCGAGCAATGGAATTCCGACCTCGACAAACATGAGGAGGTGGATCAACGATTCCTTGGCGCCAGTGGTCGACTCGATGTGCGAGGCGCGATGGCAGAGCCAGTCGGCAAATCCGGCGATCAGCCAGACCGGGAGCAGGAAATACATCAGGATCAGAACTGTGGGATCTGACAGCATGGCGTCCCTGGTGGTTTGAGCCTTTGATGTCACATGAAAGACGACGTGTTGACAGTATCGACAATACCGGACGTCAGCCGTCGTCGGTCTCTCGCTCGCGTTTCAATTTTGCCGCCTCGCGGTCCAGTGTCTCTGCGTCGTCGCCGTATTTTTCGATCAAGGCCAAGGCCAATCCGTTCGATATGCCGGCTCGATCCGCCAGTTGTCTCACCTGCTCGACGTTCTCTTGCTGGCTCACCCTGTTGTCGCGATCGTCGTTCATGGCGCAACCTCTTCTCTTCTGCTGTCGACGCCAGGTCGCACTCACTGGTTGCCCGGCATTTCGGTGTTTTCCTTGGGGTTTTTGTGAATTCCCGCAGCCGGTGAGGTATCCGCCGGGGCATTGCCGCCTTGGTTCTGCTCGGGCGCCCGTTTCAGCGGCGAGGTATGCCAGCCCACATCGGCGTAGAAAAAGCCGATGAGGAAGCCGACGATGATGATCGCTGCTATCACCAGGGAAAGCATTGCATCGCGTCGAACCATGGCTCGGCTCCTTTCCTTCGCCGAACCGTCGATCACGAAAATAGTTCCACCAGGAATTGCGATGACGACAAACCTATCTTGTCCGAGCCCTGACACGTCAAGGATTGCGTGGATGGCTTTATTCCAAGCGGGTTCCGCTGAACGGGAACAATCGATGTGCGGCGAGGTTGTGTATCGGAGTTCGCAAGGATGAACCACCATGAAGCCCGCCGTAACCGATCACGTCAAAATCAAGAAATACGATCATCCCACAGGCGGGTGGGGTTCTCTTTCGTCATTGATCCGCAAGGCATATGAGGAAGGCCTGCTCATGTCGGGGATATGGAGCACCCTGCTCAAACAAAACAAGGCCGACGGCTACATGTGCGCTTCATGCTCATGGGCGAAGCCGGCCGAACCGAGACCTTTCGAATTCTGCGAAAACGGCGCCAAGGCGACCCTATGGGACCAGACGAAGCTGCGATGCGGACCCGATTTCTTCGCACGACATTCGGTTACCGAGCTGCTCGACTGGCCGGACCACGATCTGGAAAAGCAGGGCAGACTTACAGATCCGCTGCGCTATAGCGCCGTCAGCGACCGATATGAGCCGATTTCCTGGGCCGAAGCCTTTGCCGAGATCGGTATGGAACTTCGCCGTCTCGATCCGAAATCGGTTGTCTTCTACACATCCGGCCGGGCGTCGTTGGAGGCGTCGTTCATGTACCAGCTTTTCGCGCGCATCTATGGCTCATCGAACCTGCCCGACTCTTCCAACATGTGCCATGAATCGACCTCGGTTGGCCTTCCCGAATCGATTGGCTCGCCGGTTGGAACGGTCCAGCTCGAAGATTTCTCGAAATGCGACATGATGCTCTTCTTCGGCCACAACACCGGCGTGACGGCACCGCGGCTGTTGCACCCGCTGCAGGAGGCTCGTCAGCGCAACGTGCCGGTATTCACCTTCAACCCATTGCCGGAGCGCGGGCTCAAGCGCTTCAAGAACCCGCAGGACCCCGTTGACATGCTGTCGCCAGGGCCCGGTACCAAGATGTCCAGCGACTTCTTCCAGGTCCGCAGCGGCGGCGATATCGCTGCCATGACCGGCATCTCCAAGGCAGTTCTGGCGCTCGACGACACGGCCCGCGAGCAGGGAAATTCACGTGTGCTCGATATCGAATTCCTTGCCGAGCATACGAACGGTTTCGCTGAATTCGAGGCCTATCTGCGCGCTGCCGAGTGGGATGACATCGTCGCACGGTCGGGTATCGCGCGACCGCATCTGGAGCATGTCGCGGAAGTCTATAGCCTATCTAGAGCGGTGATCGGCAATTACGGCATGGGTCTGACACAGCACAGGCACGGCACCGAGAACGTCCAGATGCTGTGCAACCTCCTGCTGATGCGTGGCAATATCGGAAAACCGGGCGCCGGCATTTCGCCGCTGCGCGGTCACTCCAACGTCCAGGGTCAGCGAACAGTCGGCATATCCGAAAAGCCTGAACTCGTTCCACTCGACAAATTCGCCGAATTCTACGCCTTCGAGCCACCGCGTGAGAAGGGACTCGATACGGTCGAGACCTGCGAAGGCGTCATTGCCGGCTCGGTGAAGGGCTTTGTCGGTCTGGGCGGCAATTTCGTTCGCGCGGTGCCTGAAACCGGCCTGGTCGAGAAAGCCTGGCGGCGACTTGGCCTGCATGTCGAGATCGCGACCAAGCTCAACCGCAGTCATCTCTTTCCTGGGGCGGCAACGTATCTGTTGCCCTGCCTGTCCCGGCTGGAAAGAGACCGCCAGGTAAGCGGCGATCAGACCGTTTCCATGGAGGATTCGACCGCTTGCATCCACGGCTCCTTCGGCTCGCGTCCGCCCATTTCACCGAATCTGCTTTCAGAGCCGATGATCGTCGCCGAACTTGCCAAAGCCACGGTACCCGGCACGAGTTCGATCCCATGGGACATGTGGGTAGCCGACTATTCCCGCATTCGCGATGAGATCGAGCGCTGCTTTCCACAGCACTTTCGCCGGTTCAACCAGCGGTTCCTGACGCCCGGAGGCTTTCACCGCGACATCAAGGCTTCGCAGCGAGTTTGGGAGACGCCGAACAAGAAGGCCAATTTCAAGCTGCCGACGACGCTCGAGACGAACCCCGATATCGATGTCTCCGGCCGCAATGTGCTGACGCTGATAACGGTGCGCTCCAACGATCAGTTCAACACGACCGTCTACGGTTACGATGACAGGCTACGCGGCATTCACGGCACACGCATGGTTCTGCTGATGAACGAGGCGGACATTCAACGGCTTGGTTTGAGTGCCGGGCAGGAAGTCGATCTCGAAACGCATGCCGACGACGGGGTGGAACGGCGCGTGCGCGGCTTGCGGGTCACGCCCTATTCGGTACCTCAAGGCAACTGCGCCGGCTATTATCCGGAACTCAATCCCTTGATTCCTCTGTGGCACCGGGCCAAGAAGGCCCATGTCCCGGCCGCCAAGTCGGTTCCTGTCAGGATCGTCAGCTGAAGAAGGGCTGTCAAAACAGCGCTTTGATGCAGCCAACCGGCCCAGATCGAGCTAGCCGCCAGCCGGTTTGGGCGACGCTGGCTGGGTTGGTTGAGTGCCTTGCTGATCCCCGCCGGTGCTGGTCTGCGGTGTTGTATTGGTGTCCGTCTTCGGGTTTTTATCGACAGGCTCGCTGTTCGTTGTATCCGTCTTGGACTTGACCGGATCAGCGTTGTTGTTGCATCCGGCCAACGAAGCCAGCGCCGCCAGCATCAGCAAAGCTGCTCTCATGATGCTCCCTCCTGAACAGCTTCAGAGGAAGCAGCCGGCCAATGTCCTATTCGATCGAACCTCACCGAAAGCCCTTGTTCGACGGCGGTCCTCGCCAGCATATGGTCCAACTCGACGTCGTCGATCGGACTCCGCATTACCTGGCGGATGGCTTTGCAGGCCAGTTCTGTCGAGACGAAGTCATACCTCTTGCTCCTGGCAAGCACATATTGTTCGACCAGCATCTTCACGCGCCTGAGCGCGATTTCTTCCGCGTATTGCATCTATGTTCCTCCTGCGCGCCAAACTGCCGGACACGCAAGTTGTTCCACTTGAAATCGGACAATTCCGCATCTCCGCGGGACACCGATAATCGAAAGCCCGCGCATCCTCCTGGCATGAGGGAGCGCGGGCTCATCGGGTTCGGGGGGCAAACCCGATCGTGCAGCATCAAAGATGGGAGGACAACAACGCTGCAAGGTGTCGAACTTGCATCGGCTTCGCTTGTTCCAATTTCAGAAAGATTATGTTGCGAGGCACCTGACAAGCAGGAGCAGCCGGCCATGACAAGCCGGCACACTGAATCAACCTGGAGCGCGCCCTAAAGATATCGCGGAACAATCACGACTGCTGGAGGTTCGGCGAGAACGAAGATTGGAGGCCATGATGAACGCAAAATTCGCCGTGGTGACCGGTGCCTCAAGTGGCATCGGCAAAGAACTAGCCAAACTGTGTGCCAAGGACGGCTACAACCTCATCATAGCCGCCGACGAGCCGGCGATCCAGCAGGCTGCAGAGGCGCTCGGCTCGCACGGGGTGGCGGTCGAAGCCATTGAGGCCGATCTGGCGACGGTCGAGGGCGTCGACCAGTTGATCTCCCGGATCGGCGACCGCGATATCGACCTTCTGTTTCTCAATGCCGGGCGCGGACTTGGCGACGGCTTCGTCGACCAGGACTGGAAAAAGATCCGCCGCATCATTGACACCAACATAACCGGCACAGTCTACTTGGCGCATGAACTCGGCGCCAGGATGGCACGTCGCGGCCGCGGCCGCATCCTGTTCACCGGGTCGATCGCCGGCTTCATGCCGGGCACGTTCCAGGCCGTCTACAACGGCACCAAGGCGTTCATTGACTCCTTCTCGATCGCGCTACGCCATGAACTGCGGGACACTGGCGTCACAGTGACCGTATTGATGCCTGGCGCCACGCAGAGGCGCTTCTTCGAACGCGCCGAAATGATGGATACCAAGGTCGGAACCGATGAGAAGGACAATCCGGCCGACGTCGCCAAAACCGGCTACGAGGCGATGATGGAAGGCCAGGAACAAGTGATCAGCGGCTGGAAAAACAAGCTGCAGGTCGCCGCCGCGCATGTCACGCCGGCAGGCACCTTGGCGGAACAGCACCGAAAAATGGCCGAACCGGGATCGGCATCGAGAGACTGATCTTCCGCACTTCACGGCAGGAGACGATCTGACGTCTGCCGGGGTGCCGGAACGATGTTCCGCCGACTGGTTTTGGGGATATCTGCTCTGGACGCGGTTCTTTGGCCGGCGCTTCAGCATTCTTCCAACTCAGGAGCAACATGATGAAAGCCCTCACATGGCACGGCAAAGGCGATATTCGATGTGACCAGGTGGCTGATCCCGCCATCGAGGATGACCGCGACGTCATCATCAAGGTCACCTGCTGCGCCATATGCGGCTCGGACCTGCATCTGATGAACGGCTACATGCCGACGATGGAAGCGGGCGACGTGCTTGGTCACGAGACCATGGGCGAGGTCGTGGAAGTTGGCCGCGGCCATTCCAAGTTCAAGAAGGGCGATCGCGTCGTGGTGCCTTTCAACATCTCGTGCGGCGAGTGCTGGTTTTGCCAAAAGGGGCTGTTCTCGCTTTGCGACAGATCCAATCCCAACGCCAAGCAAGCGGCCAAGGCAATGGGACAATCGCCGGCAGGCCTGTTCGGTTATTCGCATCTGGTTGGCGGCTATTGGGGCGGCCAGGCCGAGTATTTGCGCGTTCCGTTCGCCGAAGTCGGCCCGATCAAGGTTCCTGATGGGATTGATGACGAGCAGGTGTTGTTTCTCTCGGATATCTTTCCAACCGGCTACATGGCGGCCGAGAACGCTGGCATCGAGCCCGGCGATACGGTCGCGATCTGGGGTTGCGGCCCGGTCGGTCAGTTCGCCATCCAGAGCGCATGGATGCTCGGCGCCGGCCGCGTCATCGCCATCGACAAGGTGCCCGAGCGGCTCGCCATGGCTCGCGAACATGGCAAGGCCGAGACGCTCGATTTCAGCAATTCCGACATCTATGACGCGCTGATGGCGATGACCAATGGCCGCGGGCCGGATCGCTGCATCGACTGCGTCGGCACCGAGTCCGATCCGGGCGCCAGCGCCGATGCGATGCTCGATAAGATCAAGGCCGCCGTCTATCTCGGCACGGACAGGCCGCATGTGCTGCGCGAGACAATCTATTGCTGCCGCAAGGGCGGCACCATCTCGGTCCCCGGCGTCTATATCGGCTTGGTCGATCATATCCCGTTCGGCGCCGCCATGAACAAGGGACTGACCTTCCGGATGGGCCAGACGCATACGCAACGTTATCTCGAGCCGCTTCTGGCCATGGTCGAGAACGGCGAGATCGACCCATCATTCGTAATTACGCACCGTGCCGGTCTCGAATCCGGACCAGATCTCTACACGACATTCCGTGACAAGCAGGATGGCTGCATCAAGGTCGTGATGCGGCCGCATGGGTAGACATGCATACCAGCCGGGTAACCATCCCTCTTGCGCAAACATGCTGCGCCGAAAGGCGACCGGGCCGCTGGCGGTGGAACTTTCCAGTGTACAGGCGATTGACGTGCAAACCATGCTCGCGGCGACGAGAACATCGTGCGGCGCGCATTGCAAAGAAAGGCGTCGTCATGACTAACGCGAACTCGGCGTCCAAACCGGCGGTACGGCCGCCCAACACCGATGGCCTGCCGCATTCAAGACGGGATGCCAGCGACACCGACGCCGGAGCAAAACCATTGACACCGAAGACCGCCGGGACATCCCAGCCTTCGTCCGTTCCGCTGGACAACCCTGTCGCCAATCGAAACGCTGGACGGCCACGGCAAAAGAGCACCACGCCTCGGCCGACCGACAAGCCGCTGGATTGATCTATTATTTGGCAGCGCAAAGCAATGCCAAGTCGGCCACAGTGGCCAGAATGGCAGCTTCGCTTGCCGGCTTGGGCAACAACCGGCAGTCATGGAATGCCGCGGGAAGGTCGCGCTGCCCAAACCCCGTTACGAAGGCAAACGGGGTGCCGCGTGCCAGCAGCGTCTCCGCGATCGGCAGGCTTGTTTCGCCATTCAACTGAATGTCGAGCAGCGCCACGTCGACGGTGTCAGCTTCAACAAGTCGAAGAGCCGCCGCGACCGACGAGACAGGGCCGACCACCTGATAACCAGCGGCGCGCAGGCGAGACGCGGTGTCTTCCGCGATCAACCATTCGTCCTCGACGATCAGAACGCGCGGCCTGTCGCTCACGACGCCTCCTTATGGTTCAAGGGAAACGCGACCTGGACGCTGAGGCCGTTCTTATGGAAGGCAGTCTCGACATCGCCGCCAAGACGGTAGCCGATTTCTCCTTTCAACAAAGCCAGGCCGAAGCCGCTGGTCAGAGGCTCTTTGACCGGCGGCCCATCTTTTTCGCGCCAGCCGAGCGTAAAGTTCTCACCATTGACCGACCAATTGATAACGACCTTGCCGGTCGGCCTGGACAGCGCGCCATATTTGGCTGCATTGGTGGCCAGTTCGTGGATGGCCATGCTGAGGGACAGCCCCTGTTGCGGTCCGAGTTTCGTTTCGCCGCCTTCAAGAACGATCCGTTCGATGCCGAAGGGTTCCAATTCCTGCTGGAGGAGTTCCTTGACCGAAGCCTCTTTCCAGCTTTCCCGGGTCAGCAGCCCATAGGCGCGCGACATGGCATGCAACCGGCCAATCAGCGCCTCCGCGAACTCTTCCTTGGTTTCCGAATTTTCCCGCGTGCGATTGGCGATGCTGGCGATCACCGCCAGCATGTTCTTGACCCGGTGATTGAGCTCCGAAATGAGCACCTGCTGATGCTCTTCCGCTTGCGCCAAGGTGGTCACGTCGACCAGTGTCACCACCACGCCCTGTATCCTGTTACCCTTGTCCCGGTAAGGATTGATGTGGACCATGTGGAAGTGACCTTGGGCATCGCGCCTCAGGTGATGGTTCAGGGTTTCTCCCGTCTCGAATACCTTGTCGATGTGCTGCTTCAACTCGGGATAGTCGAGCTGGCTCGACAATTCGGTCAACGGCCGACCGACGTCTGTGGGACGCAAACTGAAGAAGGATGAGGCCGCCGGCGTGAAGGTTCGCACCACAAGACTACGGTCGAGGAAGATGGTGGCAATCTCGGTGCTCTCAAACAGATTGCGCAGATCGCTGTTGACGTGATCGAGCTCTTCTATCTTGCTGGTCAACTCCACGTTGATCGTGTTGAGCTCTTCGTTGAGCGACTGCATCTCCTCCTTCGAGGCTTCAAGTTCCTCGTTGGTGGATTGCGCTTCCTCGTTGACGGAGACGAGTTCCTCGTTCGAGGATTTCACCTCTTCCAGCGCGGTCTCGTATTCTTCGATCGTCGACTGCAGCCGTTCCCTTGTATCGCGCAGCTCGCGCTCGAGATCGGCTGTGCTGTCGGTGTGGCTGCCGCCGTCTCCGTCTGGCCGAGCCAGCGTCGGCCCCGAAGGCTCGAAAAGCACCAGATACAGCGGTTCGCCATTGCCGCGTTCAGCCAGCGGCTCGATCGTCAGCTTGATCGGCTGCACGCGTTCGTCTTCTTCCTCGACAACGAGATTGTCCCGAACCACCGTGCGGCGCGTCGACGTCGCTTCACGCAGCGCGGCGCGTAGGTCAAGCCTCAACCCGCGACGTGCCATCGTCAGCAGTTGCCGGCTGGGGATGCCTTGCGGCGCTTCGAGATACTTGCCCGTCCGGGCCGAATAGTAGACGACGTCGCCATCAGCGTTGACCAGGACGTGCGGCGGCGCGAACCGCTCCAGCACCTGCGCTTCGACCGCCTGGCGCAGCGGATAACCTGGCGTCCCCTTTCTGGAGCCGACGATCTCTGTTGGAAAACCGCTCGACCGGCCTTCGCCGATCAGCGCCGGCAGCCTTATGTGCGGCGAAGCATGCTCGCGCGCCTGAAAAAGACGATGCTTCTTATCCACGGTGGCAAACAGATTCTCGTGCTGCCCGACGCTCTCGGAGGTACCGAGGAAAAGGAAGCCGCCAGGCCTCAGCGCGTAGTGGAAGACGGGAATGACACGGTTTTGAACGATTGACCCGAAATAGATCAGCAGGTTGCGGCAGGAAACCAGATCCATGCGCGAAAAGGGAGGATCGCGGATGACACTGTGTGGTGAAAAGATGCACAGCTCCCGTATTTCGTTGCTGATCACATAGCTCTCGCCGTCGCTGTTGAAAAAGCGCTCCCGGCGCTGAGGGGAAAGCCCTTGCAGCAGCGCCCCAGGATAGCGCGCCGCACGCGCCACCGCCAATGCCGGCTCATCTATGTCGGTCGCAAATATCTGCACGCGCGGAATGATTGAAAGCGTATCCATGTGTTCGCGCAGCAGAATGCCGATCGAGAACACCTCTTCGCCGGTCGCGCAGCCCGGAACCCAGACCCTGATCGTATCACTGGCGGTCTTGCCTTCGAAGAGCTGTGGCACGATCTTTTGCTCGAGCAACTCGAAGGCGTCGGGATCGCGAAAGAAATTGGTGACATTGATCAGCAGATCGCGAAACAGATTCATCACCTCGCGAGGATCTTTCTTCAGCCAGTCGATATAGGCATTGATCGATTTAAGCTGCGCGATCTGCATGCGCCGTTTGATGCGGCGCAGGAATGTCTTGGTCTTGTAGCCGGAAAAGTCGTGGCCGGAATGGCTGCGCAAGATGCCGTAGATCTGCTCGCGTACCCTTTCTATATCCGCCGTGTGGTCTCCGTCATCTTCCGTAAGTCCGTTCAGCGTGTCAAAGCTGCGGGCGAAGGCTACCAGTTTCGCGCCGATCTCCTCGGCGGGCACCGCGATGTCAATAAGTCCGCTCGATATCGCGCTCTGCGGCATGTCGGGGTTGCGCGGACCGTAACCGTCGGACGCCTGGGCGACGGTAAGCCCGCCGCGCTCCTTGATCGCCTTGGCGCCCAGAGTTCCGTCGGAATCGCCACCGGACAAGATGACGCCGACGGCGTATTCGCTCTGGTCTTCGGCCAGCGCGCTGAAGAAGATGTCGATGGGTTTGCGTTCCTGAGTGAGCGCATTGGGCCGCCGCAGCCGCAGAGCACCCTTATCCATGGTCAGAATGACGTTTTGCGGCATCACGTATACATGGTCGGGCCGCACCGCCATGCCGTCCTCGATCACCACGACCGGCATATCGGTATATCGCCCGATAACCTCATGCAGCAGGCTCTCGCGCTTGGGACTGAGATGGGTGATGACGATGAAGGCCATTCCAGGCTGGCCGGCCAGTCCCTTGAACAGGCCCTCCATGGCGGGAATCCCGCCGGCGGAAGCGCCGATGCCCACGATGGGAAATCTCTTCGGTCGGGCTGTCACGGCATGTCCCCCTTTCGTCCGGCCCGACAGGAGTCCCCGCGAGGAACGGATTGGGCAAGACGCAATCATATAGCGTGCAAGAAGCATGGAACAAGTCGCGATAGATGACGTTGAACCCGATATAGACGGTGGTCCAATGACAAAACGTTCTTCTGGAATACGCCTCCTGACGCTGCCGACGTCAGGGGCTCCGCTATCGGTCGACGAACCCGATGCCGGGCCCGTCCCGGATCGCATGATGACGCTTGCGAAACGACTGCAAGCTGTTTTGGATGACCGGATCCGGCAAGATCGTCCTATTCACATTAACCCCCGGTCCAAGAGAGGATGAAGACGTGCATGATCTGCGGGGTTTGCATATTCTGATTGTCGAAGATGAATGGGTGCTGGCCGGGGATCTTGCGCAGTTTTTCAGTAACATGGGGGCCATCGTCCTTGGCCCGGTGGCTACCGTCGAGCAGGCATCCAGGCACACGGAAACGGCGGAGGCCGCAATTCTCGACGTCAATCTCAACGGCGATCGGGTATTTCCGATCGCCGAAGAGCTGATGCGGCGTGGCGTCCCGTTCGTGTTCTTCAGTGGCGATAGCGACATCGCCATTCCCGAACGTCTCCGTTACGCCAGCAACTTGCGAAAATCCTCGGGGCGTCAGGCTGTCTTCAACGCACTCTTCGCGCAGCAGGCATCGGGGCAGGCAAGCAGTCCCGAGCCAAGCTCGCCCGACGACGTGTTTTCGCTGTTGCCCAAGCTGCGGCTGGCGGCGCGCCTTCTGCTGGGAGATGTCGATGCGTCGGACCGGCTGGTCGAGAGAACGCTTGAGCGAGCGATCCGGGATATCGACCGCAGACAGCTTGGCCAATCCACGGAAACCTGGCTCAACGACATCATGCGAGAAGTGGCGAAAGCCCGCGGCGCAAAACTCATGCATTAGTTTAACCCTCCGAAGTAACGGAAGTGGCTAAGGCCCGCCGCCGCCACCCACCGCGCCGTACACTTGGCCAGTGGCGTAGCTGTCCTCCTGGGAAGCAAGCAGGACGTAAATCGAAGCCAGTTCGCCGGGTTGCCCCGGCCTGCCCATGGGCGAATCCGATCCAAATTGCGGCAGCTCATCCGGAAATTGGCCACCGCTTGGCTGCAGCGGAGTCCAGATCGGGCCGGGTGCCACGGCGTTGACGCGGATGCCTTTCTTGGCCAGTTGCTTGGCAAGACTCTTGGTGAAGTTCATGCCGCACGCCTTGGTCATGGCGTAGTCGACAAGCGACTCGTCCGGATCATAGGCATTGACCGAGCTGGTGATGATGATCGAGGACCCCGCGTCCATGTGCGCGAGCGCGGCCTTGGTGATCCAGAACATGGCGTAGACATTGGTCTTGAAGGTCCAGTCGAAGGCTTCGGTCGTGATCTCGGCAAGGTCTTTCTGCGGATGCTGGCGCGCTGCATTGCTGACCAATATATCGAGACCGCCCAGCTTGCTCGCCGCGTCGTCGACCAGCTTCTTACAAAATGCCTCGTCACGGATGTCGCCGGGCAGCGGCACGGCTTTTTGCCCAGCCGCCTCGATCAATTGGACGACTTCCCTGGCATCGGGCTCTTCGGCTGGGAGATAGCCGAAAGCGACATCGGCGCCTTCGCGAGCGAAGGCAATGGCTGCCGCTCGCCCCATGCCGGAATCGCCGCCGGTGATGAGGGCCTTGCGCCCGGCCAGCCGGCCAGAGCCCTTGTAGCTCTTTTCACCATGATCGGGTCGCGGGTCCATCTTGCCGGCAAGGCCTGGCCATTGCTGCTGCTGCGGTTTGAACGGCGGTTGCGGATATTGCGTTGTCGGATCCTGCTTCATTGGCGGCGACGCCACGGCGGTGTTGCTAGCGGCGCTGGCCTGCTGCACTTGCGCCGGCATTGTGAAAGCAGCCAGCATGCCGGTCGCCATGCCACCCATTATATCGCGCCGCGATGTTCCCGCCGGAGGCGAGTTGCGATCGTCCGTCATCTGAAAACTCCTGTTGTCGGGTCAGTCGATCATGGTGGATCGCTGCGGTTCTGGTTCAGCGGCCGAAGCACCGAAGCACTCGATTGTTCCATCGCATTTATAAAATTTGCCCGGGATCCAGGTCGGGCCAAATCGGCTGGCTGGATTTGTGTCATCGGCCTTTCTGATCGCGCTCGACGAACTTGTTGAAACGGCTGGCTTGTCCGTCACCGGTCTTGGCCTGGTAAAGAAAGGCCAGATTATTCTCGTCGAATATCCGGAAAAACTCATCCCACCCGATCGGCTCGAACGCTTCTTCAGGCTCGCCGAAATCAATCCGCAAGACACCGCCCTCGCCTTTGGTGCGCACCACTGCCGGCCGGCCATCCCGCTCTTCGGCCCATTTGCGAATATCGTCGTGGTTGGTGGTCGTTTGCGATTGGGACATTGAGATCTCCTTTCATCGTCGGCGTTGCCAACATCGGGCCCCGCAGGGTTGTCGGGCGTCCTAACAGCACAAGGGCTGCAATGTTCCGGCGCCGCGCGCTGATCGCCACCTGCCAGCTTTCGACCGAAGCCGGCCAAAGGAACTTTGTTGAAGCGCAGGGAACAAACCTTTTGCCGAAAAGTTCGGGGCGCCGAGGTCACTTGTCTGAGGAGTCGTCGTGAAACACATATTGGTTACAGGAGGCTGCGGCTTCATCGGCCGGCATGTCGCCCAGGAGCTCATCGAACGGGATTATTCGGTTCGCATCCTCGACGCACTGCTTGAGCAGGTGCATGCGGGCGAAGCTGTCGCCCTTCCCGCCGGGGCCGAGTTGATCAAGGGCGACGTCCGGGATCGGGAGGCGGTCACCAAGGCGCTGGAAGGCGTTGACGCGGTCATTCATCTGGCGGCGGAAGTCGGCGTCGGCCAGTCCATGTACGAGATCGCGCGCTACGTCGGCACCAATGATCTCGGCACTGCAACATTGCTCGACGCGTTGATCAAACATCCGGTCGAGCGGATTGTCGTCGCCTCTTCGATGAGCGTCTACGGAGAGGGTCTCTATGCGACGCCAGGCGGCCGGCGTATCGACAACGCCCGGCGCAAGGCGAGCGACATCAAAAGCGGACAGTGGAACCCGCTGTCGCCGGACGGCGTACCTCTCTCGCCGCTGCCGACGGACGAGGAAAAGCCGGTCGATCTGGCCTCCATCTATGCGCTGACAAAATACGCCCAGGAACGCGCTGTCCTGATCTTCGGAGAAGCCTATGGCATCGATGCGGTCGCGCTGCGCCTGTTCAATGTCTTCGGCGCCGGCCAGGCGCTGTCAAACCCCTATACCGGCGTGCTGGCCAATTTCGCTTCGCGTCTCGCCAACGGCCAACGACCGATGATCTTCGAGGACGGCGAACAGAAGCGCGATTTCGTCCATGTGCTCGACGTCGCCCGGGCTTTCCGACTGGCGCTGGAGCAACGCCCGGCAAAGGGCCACGTCATCAATATCGGCAGCGGCCGGGCCTACGCAATCAGCGAGGTCGCCATGCTGCTGGCCGAGGCGATGGGAGTTCCGGATCGCTCGCCCGAGCTGCTCGGCAAGGCGCGTTCCGGCGACATTCGCAACTGCTTCGCCGACATCTCGAAGGCGCGTGAACTGCTCGGTTTCGAGCCGACGCGGCAATTGGAGAATTCGCTCGACGATTTCGTTTCCTGGGTGCGCAACACGTCTGCCGTCGACCGCGGCGCCGACATGAAGCGCGAACTCGAAGAACGCGGACTGGTGACATGAATCCTCGCACACGCAACCGCCGCGAGGCGCCGATCGCCATCATCGGCGGCAGCGGCTTCATAGGATCGAACCTCGCCGACAACCTGTTGTCGGATGGCGAGCCGGTGCTGGTGATCGACAATCTCAGCCGGCCCGGCGTCGAACAGAACCTCGAATGGCTGACGCGCAAGCATGGACGACGCCTCACGGTGGAAACCATCGACGTGCGCGACGCCAATGCCTTGGCGCCCGTCTTGATGGACTCAAAGGCGATCTTCCACCTGGCCGCACAGACCGCCGTTACCACCAGTCTGGTTCAGCCGGGGGAAGATTTCGACATCAATCTTCGGGGCACGTTCAACGTGCTCGAAGCGGCGCGGCTTAGCGGTGAGCACATCCCGGTGATCTTCGCCAGCACCAACAAGGTCTACGGCAGCCTTCCCGACATCGCGGTTCGCGAGGAAGGCGATCGCTACGTGCCCTGCGACAGCGACATCCACGCCAACGGCATCGATGAGACCCGCGGTCTGGATTTCTGCACACCTTATGGCTGTTCGAAAGGCGCGGCGGACCAGTATGTGCTCGACTACGCCAAATCCTACGGCATGCCGACGGCGGTTCTGAGGATGAGTTGCATCTACGGCCCGCGTCAGTTCGGAACGGAGGACCAGGGCTGGGTCGCGCACTTCCTGCTCAGCGCCCTGTCAGGATGGCCAATCACCATCTACGGCGATGGCCGTCAGGTTCGCGATATCCTGCACGTCTCCGATGCGGTTGCCGCCTACAGGGCCGTGCTCGACCGGATCGAGACAACCAGCGGCCAGGCCTACAATCTTGGCGGCGGACCGGAAAATGCGCTCAGCCTGCGCATGCTGTTGAGCGAGATCAGCAGCCTGGCGGATCGGAATCTTTCGATCCGCCATGATGGCGAGCGCACCGGCGACCAGCCTTTTTTCGTCGCCGATACCCGCAAGATCAAAACTGCGCTGGGCTGGAAGGCCCATGTCGCATGGCGCGAAGGCATTCGCGACCTCGCCGACTGGCTGCAACGCCACCGGCTCGAGCCACGCCCCGAAGCCGTGAGGTACGTCGCATGAAAATCGCCTTGGTCAATCCGTTCTGGACCTACGACGACAGCATCTATTTCGGCTGCCGCCAACCCCATTTGCCCTTGGAGCTCGGTTATTCGAAAGGCCTGCTCGAAGCGGCTGGCCATGAAGTGTTGATGCTTGATGGGCAGCTGCAAAACCTTGACAACGACAGTCTCTGCGAACGAGTAGCCCGCTTCGCGCCGGCCATGACAGTCGTTAGCACCGCGCCAACGTACCTGTTCTGGCGCTGTGCGCCGCCGGAGTTGCGCGTGCCGGCCGACTTCCTCCACCGCCTCGCCGGACGCGGTGGGCGAACGGTCGCCGTCGGACCGCACGGCTCGGCGACGCCGGCGCCCACCTTGCGCAAGCTTGGCGTCGACATTGTCGTGCGCGGCGAGTGCGAGGAGGTCGTCGCCGAGCTTGCCCGGCGCAACGATTGGAGCGCGGTGCCGTCCACTGCTTACGTCAAGGACGCCAGGCTGGTCTCGAACGGCGGCGTCCACTCCAGTTTGTTTGTCGATCACCCGCCGCTCGAATGGCCGTCGGAGTGGATCGCCGCCCATTCGCATCACCACCACAGGTTCGATGATCGTCAAATCGGGTACGGCGCGGAAGTCGAGGCGTCGCGTGGCTGTCCGTACAATTGCAGCTTCTGCGCCAAGATCGATTTCCGCGACGCTTATCGCCGCCGAAACCACCAGGCGGTGGTGAGCGAAATCGATGGGCTGATCGCCCAGGGCGTCGGCTATATCTATTTCATCGATGAAATCTTCCTGCCGCAGAAGGCATTGCTGGAAGCGTTGATCGATCGCGATGTGAAATTCGGCGTACAGACCCGCATCGACCTTTGGAAACCGGAGCTGCTGGAATTGCTCGGCGCGGCCGGCTGCGTCTCCATTGAAGCGGGTCTCGAAAGCCTGACGGTGGAAGGGCGCGCCATGCTGGCGAAACGCTGCCGATTGGGCACGGAGGAACTCGCAGCGCTGCTCGTCGACGCCAGACGACACGTTCCATTCGTCCAAGCCAATCTGATCGGCGTGGTAGAGGACGATCCTGCCCTGGTCGACTACTGGCGGAAGCACCTGATCGACAATGGCGTATGGGCCAATGAACCCGTGCCGCTTTATCCGTATCCGAGTTCGCCCAGCTATCGCGAGCTTTGGGGCGAACCCGACGATCTCGCCTGGGAGCGCGCGCATGACCACTATCTCGCATCGTTCCAGAAGTTCAGCGACATCCAGGAGAGGCGCCCGCGTCCGCTGGCGGAACTGGAGGCGACATGTTGCGAACACTGACGCCGCGTTCGCGGCGCATCCTGATGACCCTAGATGCGGTGGGTGGTGTGTGGCGGTTTGCGCTCGACCTGGCCCGGGAACTGGTCGCCGGGGGCGACAGTGTGGTGCTTGCCGGCCTTGGTCCGCAGCCTTCGAGACAGCAGGCCGAGGAGGCTGAGGCCTTCGCCAAGCTGATCTGGCTGAACACGCCGCTCGACTGGATGACACGCAGCCCCGATGATCTCGACGCCTTACCGGCGGAGTTGCGTGCGCCCCTACGCGACTATGCCATTGACCTAGTGCAATTCAATGCTCCGACGCAGGCAGCAGGGTTCGATGCGCCATGCCCCGCCGTGGTGGTCTCCCATTCCTGCGTGACGACGTGGTTCCACGCCGTCAGGGGACAGGCGTTGGATGGCACATGGGCCTGGCACAAGGAACGCAACAGGCGCGGCCTGGATCGCGCCGACGCCGTCATCGTGCCGAGCCGCAGCCATGCCGACATGCTTGAGACCTGCTACGGCCCGATCGCGCGCCTGCATGTGGTCGGCAACAGCGCTCGACCCTTCACGAAGGCCGAAAAGCGCCAACCGCTCGTCTTCTGCGCTGCCCGCTGGTGGGACGAAGGCAAGAATGCGGCATTGGTCGACCAAGCCGCATCGCTGACGCGATGGCCCGTCTTTGCAGCCGGTTCAACGCATGGTCCGAACGGCGACCACGTCCGTTTCAGCCATGCTGTTCCTCTCGGAGCGGTGCCATCCGACGAAGTGCGTTCCTTGATGGCGCACGCCGGCATCTTCGTATCGCCATCCGTGTATGAGCCATTCGGTCTGGCAGCGCTTGAAGCCGCCATGTCGGCTACCCCCCTGGTGCTCTCCGACATCGCAACCTATCGCGAACTTTGGGACGGGGCCGCGATGTTCTTCGACGCCCACAATCCGCATGACCTCGCGGCCTGCCTCAATCATCTTTCCAGCGATGCCGAGCGAAGACGAGAGCTCGGGGAGGCAGCTGTCCGCCGCAGCCGAAAGTTTTCGCTGGCAAGGCAGGCGGCGGCCATTCGCGGCGTCTACGACCAAGCGGCTTTAGCCATGGCGGAGCGCTGACCATGCGTTTCTTGTTCTACACTCACTCGGTCGTCTCCGACTGGAACCACGGCAATGCGCATTTCCTGCGTGGCGTCATGCGGGAATTGGTGGCGCGTCGACATCAGGCGATCGCGCTGGAGCCGGCGGACGGCTGGAGCCGTTCGAATCTCCTGGCCGACAAGGGACCCTTCGCCATCGAGCGCTTCCGCAAGGATTTCCCCGAATTGATGCCGGTGACGTACGATGCCGGTTTCAATCACGAGGCCTGGATTGCCGAAGCCGACGTGGTGATCGTCCACGAGTGGACCGACCCGGAGCTTGTCGCACGCATCGGCCGGGCGCGCGCCGGCGGCGGCAACTTCGTCCTGTTATTTCACGACACCCATCACCGGGCCGTCTCGGCGACCGAGGCAATCTCGGCACTGCGCCTGGAGCACTACGATGGGGTGCTCGCCTTTGGTGAAGCGTTGCGCGAGAGCTATCTGCGCGCCGGCTGGGGCAAGCGTGTCTTCACCTGGCACGAAGCGGCCGACGATCGCCTGTTCACCCCACATCCGGAGATTCACCCCACATCCGATCTGATCTGGATCGGAAACTGGGGCGACGATGAACGAACCGCCGAGCTCAAGGAATTCCTGATCGAGCCCGTGCACGAACTCGGCGTCGAAGCCACGGTTCACGGCGTACGCTATCCCGAGTCGGCTCTGGCTGAGCTCGCCACTGCGGGCCTTCGATATGAAGGGTGGATTGCCAATGCCGACGTGCCGAAGACGTTCGCCGCCCATCGTGTCACAATGCACATCCCCCGGCGTCCATACCGGGAAGGGCTGCCTGGTATTCCGACGATACGCATGTTCGAGGCACTTGCCTGCGGCATTCCGCTGATTTCAGCACCCTGGTCCGATGTCGAGCAACTGTTCAGGCCAGGCACCGATTTCCTGTTTGCGCAGAATGGCGCGCAGATGCGGCAACGTCTTCGGGCTGTGCTTGCCGATGCGGATTTCGCGGCCTTCCTGGTGACCTCGGGTCTCGAGACCATCCGCTCGCGGCACACCTGTCGGCACCGCGTCGACGAGCTCTTCGACGTCCTCGCGCAATGCACAAACCAACTCGCCACCGATAGGACCGCCGCAAAGGAAGCTGCCGCATGAAGATCGCATTCTACGGATCGAGCCTGTTGTCATCCTATTGGAACGGTGCTGCTACCTACTACCGCGGGCTGCTCAAGGCGCTTTCCCAGCTGGGCTACGAAATCACCTTCTATGAGCCCGACGTCTATGATCGGCAAAATAATCGCGATATCGAGGCGCCGGATTGGTGCGCCGTCGTCGTCTACGAGGCGACCCAGCATGCATTGATGCAGGTTGCGGCACGTGCGGCCGAAGCGGACATCGTCGTCAAGGCGAGCGGTGTTGGCTTCGAGGACGAGGCGCTGCTGCGTGCCGTGCTCGATCACGCACGCAGTGATGCGCTCGTCGTGTTCTGGGATGTGGACGCGCCGGCCACGCTTAGCCAATTGCGCGACGAACCGGACCATCCGCTGCATCGCGCGCTGCGGGAAATCGATCTCGTATTGACATATGGTGGCGGCGACCCGGTGGTCTGGGCCTATCGTGCCATGGGGGCCAACGAATGCGTGCCGATATACAATGCCCTCGACCCCGAAACCCATCATCCCGTGGCCGGCCAAAAGCGTTTTGCCTGCGATCTGGGCTTCCTCGGGAACCGGCTGCCGGATCGCGAAGCACGTGTCGAGGCGTTCTTCCTCGATCCGGCCAGCCGATTGCCGGAGCAGAGTTTTCTGCTCGGTGGATCGGGCTGGGGCGACAAGCCACTTCCGGCGAATGTCGGCTGGCTCGGCCATGTCGGCACCCGCGATCACAATGCCTTTAATGCCACGCCCAAGGCGGTGTTGAACATCAGCCGCGACAGCATGGCCGCGAACGGGTTTTCACCCGCCACGCGCGTGTTCGAGGCGGCGGGCGCCGGCGCCTGCCTCATCACCGATGCGTGGCTGGGGGTCGAATTGTTTCTGAAACCCGGCGAGGAGATCCTTGTGGCGCGCGACGGCGATGATGTCACTGAAATCATGCGAACCCTGACGCCCGAACGGGCAAGGATGATCGGCGCGGCCGCGCACCGCCGTGTGACCGAGGATCATACTTACGCCTTGCGGGCGGCCGTGGCTGACGCTGTCTTCAAGCGGCATTTCGATCATGGCACCGTGGAGGCAGCGGAATGACCAAGCGGCTCGACATCGTGTTTCTCGGCCTGTCGCTCTCCTCGTCCTGGGGCAACGGCCATGCCACGACCTTTCGGGGCCTGCTGAAGGGCCTGCATGGACTCGGTCATCGTGTGACTTTTCTGGAGCGGAACGTGTCGTGGTACGCCAAGCACCGCGACTTGGACGATCCCGATTTCTGCGCCTTGCGCTACTACGAAACCACCCAGGAATTGCAAATCGATCACGCGCCATGCCTGCAGCAGGCCGATGTCGTGGTCATCGGGTCCTTCGTGCCTGAGGGGCGTGCGGTCATCGACATCGTCGCTTCGCTTTGCAAGGGCCAGCTCTGCTTTTACGATATCGATACGCCAGTAACCCTGGCGAAGCTTTCGGCTGACGACTGCGACTATCTGAGTTGGCGCCAGATTCCCTATTTCGATGTTTATTTCTCTTTCACCGGTGGGCCGACACTCCGGCATCTGGCGAAGGACTTCGGTGCACGCCGCGCCGAACCGCTTTACTGTTCTGTCGATCCCGAACGGCATCACCGCACCGGCGATCCTATCCGTTGGGATCTCGGCTATCTCGGCACCTACAGCACAGATCGGCAGACAAGCCTCAACGCGCTCTTGATCGAGCCAGCAAGGCGCATGCCGGACCGTCGTTTCGTCGTGGCTGGCTCGCAGTATCCGTCCGACGTCGTGTGGCCCGCAAATGTCGAACGCATCGAACACTTGCCCCCGGCCGATCACGCGGCATTCTACAGCTGCCAACGCTACACGCTGAATGTCACACGCAGTTCCATGATCGCCGCGGGATGGTCTCCAAGCGTGCGTCTGTTCGAAGCGGCAGCCTGCGGCACGCCCATCATCAGCGATCGCTGGCCAGGTCTCGACAGCTTCTTTCCGGCATCGGCGATCCACACCGCCGCGGACGCAGGCGATGTCGTCGAAATCCTATCGAGGGAATCCGATCGCACCCGGCTTGCCATGGCTGGCCGGGCGCGCGGTCTCGTACTCGAAGCTCATACCGGTTCAGCCAGGGCCCGCGAATTCGTCTCGCGGCTGACGCAACCAAAAGCCGCGGTACTCGACCTCGACATTGGAAGTGCAGCATGACTGACAGACAGGAGAAGATTGCAATGCGACAGACAAGAAAAGCGCAAAGTGCCAAGACAGTGCTTGTCGCCGGCGGTGCGGGTTTCCTCGGCTCGCATCTCTGCGAAACATTGCTCCGCAAAGGCTGGCGCGTGATCTGCGCCGACAATTTTCTCACCGGTCGCATGGAAAACATCATCTCGATGATCGACCAGCCGGGGTTCCGGCTAATCGAGCAGGATGTCTGCCGGCCACTCGATCTCGGTGAACCGGTGAAGCGAATTTTCAATCTCGCATGCGCTGCATCGCCGCCGCGTTACCAGGCCGATCCGATACACACCACCCGAACCTGCGTCATCGGCACGCTCAACCTGCTTGAACTCGCCGCCCGCAACGACGCAAGGTTTGTGCAGGCTTCGACCAGTGAAGTGTATGGCGATCCGGAACAGCATCCGCAGAGCGAAGACTATGTCGGCCATGTCAACTGCACGGGGCCACGAGCCTGCTATGATGAAGGCAAGCGCACCGCCGAAACGCTTTGCTTCGATTTCCTGAGAGCCGCGAAAGCCGACATTCGCGTGGCGCGTATCTTCAATACCTACGGCCCCAGGATGGACCCCGCCGACGGCCGCATCATCTCGAACCTGATCATGCAGGCGCTTGAGAAGCGTCCGCTGACGATATTCGGTGATGGCCTGCAGACGCGGTCCTTCTGCTACGTCTCCGATCTGGTCGACGGATTGATGCGCCTTATGGATATCGATGCCAACCCAGGCAAACCGATCAATCTGGGCAACCCCGGCGAATTCACCATCGTGCGGCTGGCGGCATTGGTGAAGGCGATGACCGGCACCAGATCGGATCTAAAATTCCTGCCGCTGCCGCAAGACGATCCTCGCCGCAGGCAACCCGATATCTCGCGTGCAAAAGCGCTGCTCGGCTGGACGCCGAGAGTGCCCCTCAACGAAGGACTGACAAGGACGATCGACTATTTCGCGGCTCTCGAGGGCAGCCAGATCGGCGATCGGATGACGGGCCTTGCCAAAAGCGCGACACCGACATCCGGGGGGCTGCACAACCTTCCTGCCTGATGCGGGGTCGAAGGCAAACCGTTTCATCGAGATCGTGCGGAACATCCGTCCAAGCTTGGGGTTTGGCGAAAGGACCCGATATGGAGGACTATCCTCATGCAACCCAAGCGATCCGCGAAGGATATCGAACAGATTGCCGAGCGCGAGACGGCTGCCTATCTGCGGCGGGCCTCGGTCACGTATCTCGAGTGCTGTGTCAGCCTGATGATGACGCATCTGCAGCGCGAGGAAGTGGCCGCCATTCTCGAGCAGGAAGCAGACATGCTTCGAAACTTGGACTGATCGGATCTGTCACGGCCTGGATTTGTCCAAAAACCGTATCAACCCCGTTTCATATCGCTTGGCGGCCGCGGCCAATCTTGCCTTTTCCTGGCCATTCTCTGCACGGGCAGCCATGCGCCAGAGCCCTAACTGAAACGCGAGGTAGCAAGGTTCGAAGTGGCCAACGAGGCCGGCTTCGATGTGGCGCTTTAGAGCGGCATCCACGCGATCGATTAACATTGCCACCTCGCTGTCCGATAATCCGTGCTCAACCCGGGCGCCGGCGATGTCCCACTCTATCGGCTGGCAACCAATCAAATCGTGTCCGCGGCAATGGTCCACGCCATCCGCCTTGACGAGCGTCCCGTCGCCGCAAACGAGGAATTCCCATGGATGAAGTCTTCCGTCGGTTTCGACCCGCTGCAGCGCTTGCACGGAGACCTGCTCCGAGAGCAAGTCGCGCAGCTTCGCCGCGCGGTTCTCACCCAGAATTTCACAGGTATTGTGAACCGCCATCTCCGCAAGCGCCAGCAATGAAGCCCCCGGTTCACAGCTTCGCAAATCGAGCGCACGCCAGGCCAGATAGCGTGCGAGTTCGGAGACAAGCCTTTCTCTCGGCAGCGTTGCCTGATCCATTGTGGTGCCGTCGACCCAGCGTTCGACAAGAAAGCCGTGACAGAGTCCGACGACTTCCGGCCCAAATCCGGCCTCGTAAAGCATCGCCGCGGTCCTCGCCTTGCGCTGCCCCGTTTCACCGAGGCCAGCAAACTTGACGAGCCAGCGATCCCGGTCCGCAAACGCCAGAAACTTTCGCCGTTCGACGCCGCGTTGACTGGGCGGCCAGCGCTCCTCGTGGGCGTAGTGAAGGCTTCGCCACTCCCCGCCGGATATCTCGGTCAGATGCAATTCCGAACTGCCAACCGCCTCGGCAACCCAATTGCGCAACGCCGGAATTTGCGAGTTCTCGGAGAATGTCGTTTCAAACGTCGTCGCCACATGCTTGTGGCAGTGCGACCAAGTCTCGCGAATGTCCTGCGACGCTTCGGCGCCCGGTCCGGCTGAATGGCTGGGGAACAGGTGAATCCGGGCGATATCCACGCCCAGATCCCGCAGCCATGCGACGACAGCGTGCATCGAACTTCCCGACAAGCCTGGCCCCTCGTCGACGACCGCGAAGCAACACGACGGTTCATCCTTCCAGGCCTCGATCAGTTGCCGATCCGCGCTGACGTGCCTGCGGAAAGGATGGCCGATAGGACGCACGCTGATTGGCGCCGGCGCTTCAATCGCCGCGGCAACTACAGCTGCAAGCCCAAGGCCGATGCTGCGGATGCCGATGACACATGTGTTCGCGTCGAGGCCCGATGCCAGCGCCGCGCTGAGATAGCTCTCCGGGTAGAGCGCATAGTGCGCATAGCCCTCGGCCGTGCCGACAACAATCTCTGTCCGGCAGTCGAGTCCACCCAGTATGCGCAGGAGTTCCCGATCGAGGGCGCCCTTTGCGGCGAAACCGCTTTGCCATGACTTCGCCACCTCGGCTGCAAGCCCGACCAGCAGCTTGGCGCCTTGCTGCTGCCGCGGCGAGTTCTTGTCCATATTGTGGATATCGAACTCGACATCTGCGAGCCCTTGAACCAGCTCCGACACGCTGACGAATAGGTTGACCAACGCAGCATGGCGTTGGATGCCGCAGGGCACGCTATCGAGAGTTTCTCCCATTGCGTAGGCCGCCTCGCGAAGCTGTTGTGCGTCCCTAGTCTGTTTGTGGTCGCCGTAAACAATCATCAACCGAATTTCCAAGGCCTGCCATGCGCCAACGCGGCGTGCCCGGCTTTGATCCATCCCGCCTCGCGCAATTTTTCCATAGGCAAAGGAACATTCCGGCACGCCGGAGGTTCGGCGCGAGGAACTTACCTTTTAACAGCACAGGGCGGCAGTTTCGTGGGATCGAAAAAGGTTCGAATTGGTATCGTTGGAATCGGCAATTGTGCGTCCTCGCTGGTGCAGGGTCTCTCCTATTATCGTCATGCAAAGAGCAACGAACCGATCCCAGGGCTGATGCATGCCGACCTCGGCGGCTACCATGTCGACGACATCGAGATCGCCTGTGCATTCGATGTCGCCAAGAGCAAGGTTGGTCGCGACGTCGCTGAAGCGATCTATGCCGCCCCGAACAACACGTTCCGCTTTGCCGACGCGGCGACAACCGGCGTTCATGTCGAGCGCGGACCGACGCTTGATGGTATCGGCAAGTATTTGCGCGACGAAATCGAAGAAGCGCCGGAGCCGGTTGCCAACGTCAGTGAGATCCTGCGCAACAGCGGCGCTGACGTGCTGGTCTCCTATCTGCCGGTGGGTTCTGAGGAGGCGACGCGATTCTACGCAGAATGCGCACTCGAGGCTGGCTGCGCCTTCGTCAATTGCATACCCGTTTTCATCGCCTCCCGTCAGGAATGGCGCCGGCGCTTTGAGCAGCGCGGGCTGCCGCTGGTCGGCGACGACATCAAGAGCCAGGTCGGCGCGACCATCGTGCACCGTTTGCTGGCCAATCTCTTTCGCGAGCGCGGGGTGCGCATCGATCGCACCTATCAGCTGAATTTCGGCGGCAACACCGATTTTCTCAACATGCTGGAACGCGAGCGGCTGGAATCGAAGAAAATTTCCAAGACGCAATCGGTGACCAGCCAGCTCGATGTGCCGTTGGAACCCGGCAACATCCATGTCGGGCCGAGCGACCATGTGCCTTGGCTCACCGACCGCAAATGGGCGTACATCCGTGTCGAAGGCACGACCTTCGGCGGTGTGCCGCTCAACGCCGAGCTCAAGCTGGAGGTGTGGGATTCGCCCAATTCGGCCGGCGTGGTGATCGATGCGGTGCGCTGCGCCAAGCTGGCGCTCGATCGCGGTATAGCGGGGGCACTGACCGGCCCCTGCAGCTATTTCATGAAGTCGCCGCCCGAACAGTTCACCGACGCTGAAGCGCGGCAGCGCACGCTCGCTTTCATCGCCGGCAAGGACGAGCCCATGCTCGATGCCGCCGAATGACCACAACCTTTTTCTTGATCCGCCATGCGGCACACGACAATGTCGGCTCCTACCTTGCAGGACGGATGGACGGCGTTTGCCTCGGCGATGCTGGTAAGGCGCAGGCAGCACAGCTTGGCGGCCGCATGGCCCGCGAGCCGGTCGCAGCGATCTTGTGCAGCCCGCGTGAGCGTACGCGAGAAACGGCCGTGCCGATCGCGCTCGCCTGCGGTGTCGGTGAAATTGCGATCTGCGCCGAACTCGATGAGATCGACTTCGGCGACTGGTCGGGAAAGACGTTCGACGAGTTGAGCAGCGACGCCAACTGGCGAGCGTGGAACGACCAGCGGCAGGACGCCAGGACGCCGAGCGGCGAGACCATGCTGGATGTTCAACAGCGCATCGTCTCGCTCATGACCGCGGTCCGCGAGCGGCATCAGAACCAGTGTGTCGCCTTGGTCAGCCATGCCGATGTGATCAAGGCCGCCGTCTGCAGCGTCCTGGGTCTGCCGGCCGGCGACTGCTTCCGCTTTGATATCGATCCGGCTTCGATCACGACAATCGTGTCCGGGGACTGGGGGGCGAAGCTGATCCGATTGAACGAAATTGCCTGACGAGGACTTGCGCGATGCAGATGGTCATTTTCGGTCTCACGGTTACGTCTTCATGGGGCAACGGCCATGCCACTCTATGGCGCGGGCTGATCCGAGCCCTCGCCCGGCGCGGTTGGTCCATCACCTTCTTCGAACGCGACACACCCTATTATGCCGGCGCGCGCGATCTCGATCAGCTGGAAGGCGGCAAGGTCGTGCTTTACCCGGACTGGGAGGAAATTCGGCGGGCGGCGGAGCGGACGATCAAGCAATCGGATGTCGTGATCGTCACCTCTTATTGCCCGGATGCCGTGGATGCCTCGCGTCTGGCACAGCAGGCATGCCCAGGACTGCGTGTTTTCTACGACCTCGACACGCCGGTCACGCTTGCCCGTATCGAGCAGGGCGAACGTCCCCCCTATTTTGGGCCAGAGGGACTTGCCGATTTCGATCTCGTCCTGAGCTACACAGGCGGCTCGGCGATCGACGCGCTGAAGACGGTTCTGGGGGCGCGTCATGTGGTGCCGCTCTATGGGCATGTCGATCCCGATCAACACCGGCCGGCAGAACCGAGAGCCGAATTCGCGGGCGATCTGTCCTATCTCGGAACCTATGCGCCAGATCGGCAGGCAGCCCTCGAAAAACTGCTGGTCCGCGCGGCCGCGCGCTTACCAGGCCAACGCTTCATCATCGGTGGTGCGCAATATCCGCAGGAATTCCCGTGGGGCGACAACATCCTCTTCGTCAGGCACCTTCCGCCGGCCGATCATCCGGCGTTTTTCTCATCCTCACGTCTGACACTGAATGTCACACGCGAGGCAATGGCGCAAAAGGGCTGGTGCCCTTCAGGTCGTTTGTTTGAAGCGGCGGCATGTGGGGTGCCGATCATAACCGACACTTGGCCGGGTCTCAGCAGTTTCTTCGAACCCGACAGAGAGATCCTGCTGGCGCACGACACCGACGACGTGGTCGCGGCGCTCGCCTTACCGGCACGAGAACTCGATGCCATCAAAGACCGTGCGCGTGAACGGGTCCTGGACGAACACACCTCCGCCCGGCGCGCGGCGGAACTGGATCATATCCTGGATGAAACCTGGCAAGGGTCGGCCGGCGAAGTGATGAAGGAAGCCGTCTGATGTTGGGCATTGTGCCCGCAGCCGGGCGTGGCAGCCGCATTCAACCGCTCGGCTTCTCCAAAGAGCTGCTGCCGGTCGGCAGCCGGATCGATGGACAGACCGAGCGTCCCTGCGCGGTCAGCGAGTATCTGGTGCGGCGGATGGTACTCGCCGGCGTCGACAAGATCTGTTTCATCATCGGATCGGGCAAATCCGACATCCTCGAATATTATGCCGCAGGCTATGGTGATGCCGCGGCTCTCTTCGTGGTGCAACCCAACCCTGTTGGGCTTTGTGACGCGATTTTCCGGGCAGCCCCCCTCGTCGCCCGCGACGAGACGGTTTTGATCGGTCTCCCCGACACGATCTGGTTTCCCGAGGACGGTTTCTGCGGCCTGCCGGATGACCGGTTGTCCTTTCTGCTGTTCCCTGTAGAGCGCCCGGAATTCTTCGACGCCGTCGTTCTCGATCATGACGATCGGGTAAAGGAGATTCAGGTCAAGCGGCAGGACGCCGCCACGAACTGGATCTGGGGCGCTTTCAAGATGCCCGGCCATGTCCTGCACCGACTTGCGGCACTCTGGCGGGAGCGGGATCGCCGCGACGAATATATCGGCACGCTGATCAACGCCTACCTCGCGGCGGGTGGCGAGGCGTATGGAGTCAAAGCCGGGTCCGCCTATGTCGATGTGGGCACTTTCAACGGCTACCGTACAGCCCTTCGCCTGCTCGAAGACGGCGCCGCAGCCGGCCAGCCCCAGCCTGCAATGACCCTGTCCGCAACACGCTCGCATGTGCCCGTAGCGCCGGGGGAAGGAGCCTGACCATGTTGCATTCCCACGCTGAAATCCGCCAACGCATTGATGCTCTTGGGCCATGGTTTCACAATATGGAGCTAGGCGGTGTCGAAACCGCTCCCGATCATTTCCTCGGCAATTATCCACTGGTCAAATGGCGCAAATTCGCTGATGCCATTCCCCCCGACCTGTCCGGCAAGGCCGTGCTCGACATCGGTTGCAATGCCGGGTTCTATTCCATCGAGATGAAACGACGAGGCGCCGACCGTGTGCTCGGCATTGATTTCGATGACGCCTATCTGGCGCAGGCCCGCTTTGCCGCCGAAATCGCGGATTGCGACATCGAATTCCAGAAACTTTCGGTCTACGATGTCGGCTCCCTGCGCGAGACATTCGACATCGTGCTGTTCATGGGTGTGCTCTATCACCTGCGCCATCCCTTGCTCGCGCTCGACCTGATCCGTGAGCATGTCGCCGGCGACCTGATGATCTTCCAGTCGATGCAACGCGGCAGCGCCGAATTGCCTGCGCTGGAACAAAATTATCATTTCTGGACGCATGAGCTGTTCGACCAGCCCGAATTTCCGAAGCTGCACTTCATCGAACACCGTTATGCGGACGACCCGACCAACTGGTGGATTCCCAACCGCGCCTGCACCGAAGCGATGCTGCGCAGTGCTGGCTTCGAGATCTTTCTGCACCCGGAGCATGAAGTTTATTTCTGCCGAGCTGCCGGCGATCCGGCCGGCGGCGGCGCAGTCTATGCATCGAAAGGACAGCCCCGTGATTGAAGCCGCGATGATCTGGAATGAGCCCAACAACAAATCACATTGGGATCCCGAGCTCGATCCTGATTGGAGCCGTTTTGGCGCCATGGCGATACTGTCGGCGGATGCGATTGCTTCCCAGAACCCAGATTTGACAAAAGTACTCGGCGGCATCTCGCCGATAGACTCCGGCTTTATCACGCGCATGAAGGAATTGGGCGTTCTGGACCATCTCGACGCGGTCGCGGTGCACGGCTTTCCTCTCGATTGGAACCTCTGGCAAATCCACGAATGGCCGCAGAAGATCGGCGAGATCGCTGCCGTTACCGATCTCCCCATCTGGGTCAGCGAAGTGGGCGTTTCGACCTTCGGGGCCGAGGAAATCCAGGTCTGGGGCCTCAAACGCACCGCCGAACTGCTGATCGGCAATGCACCACGCATCCAGTGGTACAGCCTCTATGATCTGCCGCGTGAATGGGAAGCAACGACGCGCCACCGCGAAGCGGAGGGCTCCTCGTATTACCGCCATTTCCATATGGGACTGCTGCGCCAGGATGGAACGCCCAAGCCGGCGCTCGAAGAATTCCTGCGCTACACGCCGGCAATGGGACTGGTGCAGTGGTTCCATTTCGAGGACCCACGGCTGGACGATGCCGTCGCCTGGATGAAGCGGCTCGGCGTCACCAATATGCGGACGGGGCTTTCCTGGGCCGACAGCTTCAGGCCGAACGCGCTGGACTGGTTCGACCGGCAGATGGAAGCACTCGCCGATTTCGACGTGACCGTCACCTTCTGCTTCACGCCACAGCACCGCGGGATAATGCCTCACCACACGAGCCCGCCACTGGTGCCCGAGGAATTCGCCGAATTCTGTGCCACCATGGTTGCCCGCTACGCGCCCGGTAAAATGTCCACCTCGCACCCGACGCAGCGGGCCTCGGCTGCGTGAGGCTGTCATGCGGCCGAGGCATCAGACGCCGGAAACGCTTGCCGAATTCTCGGCGCTGTTGGCGGGAAGAGAGGGAGCGGATGGATCCGCCATCATGACCGTGGTTGCGCATCCCGATGACGAGACGATCGGCATCGGCGGACATCTTGCCGGGCTGCGGGCATGCCGGATCGTCCATGTCACCGACGGTGCGCCACGCGACCTCGCCGACGCACACGCCCATGGCTTTGAGTCTCGCCAGGTCTATGCCGATGCTCGTCGTGGAGAACTCATGGATGCCTTGGCCACTGCCGGCATTTCACCATTATGTCTGACTGCCCTCGGCTACCCCGACAAGGAAGCCACGACAAATCTCGTTATGCTGGCGCAGGAGCTTGCCTGCCTTCTTTCCGACCCTAACATTCGGTTCGTCTGCACACATCCTTTCGAAGGCGGCCATCCCGACCACGATGCGACCGCCTTCGCCGTTCACGCGGCCTGCCATCTGCTGCGCCGCGACCGGCGGCCTGCCCCAACAATCATCGAAATGGCATTCTATTCGGCTGGTCCGGATGGTCCGGTATTCCAGGATTTCGTTCGCGGAACCGGCAGCGAATCCATCGAGGTCCGCCTGACCCAAGCGAGCTTTCGGCAGAAGCAGCGTATGCTTGCCAGCCATCTGTCGCAGCAGCGAACGTTGGCGCCGTTTTCGAGCCGCACAGAGCGGTTCCGGCTGGCGCCGGATTATGATTTCCTGGCGTTGCCCAACAACGGCAGGCTCTACTATGAATCGCTGTCGCTGGGCTTCGACCCCCGCACTTGGTTGCGTGCAACCGCCTTCGCCCAACAAGCATTGCGGCTCGATCAGCCATGACGCTCACGGTCCTCAATGTCGCCTACCCACTCGCGCCCGTTGGGCCGGATGCGGTAGGTGGCGCCGAACAGCTTCTGTCGATGCTCGATCGGGCACTGGTTAGCGCTGGTCATCGATCCATCGTCATTGGCTGCAGTGGCTCCAGCGCGAGCGGCACTCTTGTGGAAATACCGGCTGAAAACGGCGTGCTCGATGAGGCGGCGAAGGGCCGCGCGCAGCAGGCTCAACGCAATGCGATCGCCACTGCCCGCGCTAAATGGCCGGTCGATGTGGTGCATCTGCATGGCATCGACTTCGACGCCTATCTGCCCGACAACGGTCCGACGCTGGTAACGCTTCATCTGCCGCTCGACTGGTATCCCGCCGAAGCCCTTCGCCCGGCACGTGACGACCTCTGGCTTCATGCGGTCTCGGCCGCCCAGCAGAAAACCGCGCCACCAGACGCCAGGCTGGTGCCGCTGATTCCGAACGGCGTTGACATCGAAGCGCTGAACCTGCTGCAGCCGAAGCGAGACTTTGCATTGGTTCTCAGCCGTATCTGCCCGGAAAAAGGCATCCACTTGGCACTGGATGCGGCCAAGCAGGCAGGCGTGCCGCTGGTCATCGGCGGCAAGGTCTATCCCTACGAAACGCACATGCGCTACTTTCGCGACGAGGTGCAGTGTCGTCTCGACGGCCGTCGCCGTTTCCTCGGCCCGCTGGGTTTCACCGCCAAGCGGCGCTTCCTCAACGCGGCGCGCTGTCTGGTCATTCCGAGCCTCGCCGCCGAAACCAGTTCGCTTGTCGCCATGGAAGCGCTCGCCTGCGGCACACCGGTGGTTGCCTTCCCGAACGGGGCGCTCCCCGACGTGGTCGAGCACGGCAAGACCGGCTTTCTCGTAGGCACCGTCGAAGAAATGGCCCAAGCCATCGTAGCGGCATCAAGTCTGGACGCCGAAACCTGCCGGGCCGAGGCTCGCCGGCGATTCTCGCTTGAGCGGATGATCTCGTCTTACATGGATGCGTACCAGGCACTTGCACGGCTTGGCACGGATCGCAGACACCTTGCCGCCACATCGTGAGCGGGCCTGTGTTCCGCAGTGAGATCATTAATGATCCGGTCCAGTTCGATGCCTTGGCGCCGCATTGGTGGAGACTCTGGGAGCAAAGTTCCTCGGCTACGCCGTTTCAATGTCCCGCCTGGTTGGTGCCATGGTGGCACACATTCGCGCCGGGAGAACTGGCGACGGTCGCGGTCTGGCGTGGCGATGAGCTGGTGGGCCTGGCGCCGCTTTATCTCGAGCATGGGACCGCCAGTTCGAAGCTGCTTCCCGTCGGCATTGCGCTCAGCGACTACCTGGACGTTCCATGCCTTCCCGGCATTGAAGCCGAGGTCGCCGCCGCCATTGCGGAAAAAATCCTCTCGATCGGGTGGTCGCAATGGATTTTGTCGGATCTGCCCGAGTTCAGCGCGGGTCTGATGATCGCGCATCCCGATCTGAAGGTGAACCGGCCATCTGCTCATGCCGCTTGCCCCGTGCTCACCGTCACCGGCGACGAGACCCTGGCGGGCTGCGTTCCCGCGCGCCGCAGACGCCAGTTGCGCCGGGCGCGTCAGGCTGCGTCCAGACGCGGCCGAATGACGTTGTCGCCGGCACGGGGCGATCCCAAGACGTTCCTCGATCAGTTAATCCGCCTGCACGATGCGCGCTGGGCTGAAAACGGAGGTGGGGTGCTGGCGGACCCGGCTGTAGAGCAATTCCACAGGCGCTCACTCCCCTTGCTGGACGCCTGCGGACTGGTTCGAAGCTGGCTGCTCGCAATCGATGGCAGAACCGTCGGTGCGTATTATGGATTTCACCATCGCGATCGTGCCTATGCCTATCTCGGCGGCTTCGACCCTGCCTATGCCGAGGAAAGCCCGGGCGCGATCCTGATCGGGCACGCGATCGCCGAAGCGGTCCGCGAAAAAGCGCGCGAGTTCGATTTCCTGCGCGGTCAAGAGACCTACAAATATGCCTGGGGCGCCGTCGACAGGTGGACGATGCGAAGGGTCTGGACGCGGAGATGATGCCGTGAATGCGACCGCGTCCAGATCCGCGCAGCGACGGACAGCGATTAGCCTGACGGTCGAAGACTGCATGGCGGATGGTGCTTGCGCCGAAACTGTCATCGCCAGGCTGGCGCTTCATCTGCCGGCAGGGATTGAAGCGGCGGAATTGGCGGAGATCGTGCTGGGCATGGACCTGCCGGATTCCCGAGATCCGGAAAGGCTGCAACAAATAGCCGGGCTGCTTCGCTTGAAACCAGGCGTCTTTGCAACGTTGCAAGCGACAAGCGCAGCCGTTCGGCATGAACGCGATGAGGGCGAGACGGACGCAGCCGTCGTCATGCGGCTGGCGTCGAGTTTCGATGCCGCGGCGGCGATTTCCGGGGCGGCAAGCGTCCAGCTCGGCTCTCTCGGCGATCGCGAAAGGCTCTCGGCCACGACCGACGAAATCGTTGCATGGCTGGAGACACAAGACTTCACCGGAATAGGACGAAGCATTCTCGACATCGGTTGCGGCATCGGGCGTTTCGAGCGTGCGCTGTCCAAATCCTTCAAGAGGATGGTCGGTGTCGACATATCCTCGCGGATGATCTCGATTGCCCGCGAGCGATGCGCCACCCTCGGCAATGTCGAACTGCGGCAGACTTCCGGCCTCGATCTGTCCGATTTCGGCGATGCAGATTTCGATTGCGTGCTGGCGGTCGACAGCTTCCCCTACCTGATGCTGGCCGGCGTGGCCGACCGGCATTTCGACGAAATCGCGCGCGTCTTGAAAAGGCCGGGCTGGCTGGCCTTGCTAAACTATTCATATCGCGGATCCCTTCTTCTGGATCGCATGGATATTCATCGCCTGGCGGAACGTCACGAATTGCAAGTCATCGTCGATGGGGAAAAGCCATTCCGGTCGTGGGATGGTGACGCTTTTTTACTTGCCCGGATCGACGGAACATTATCGTGCACTGCCAGTTCGGACGTCGAACAAGCGACACCGGTCGCCAACTTCAAGGAGGGATACATGGCATCCGGCAGCAAGAAACAAATCGGCAGCGGCAGCCAAGGTAAAGGGTCTGGCACCGGCGCAATGACCGACCTGACCAAGGACAAGATCGAGGAAAACGCTGTGTTGTCCAACCGAGACAAGAAGCAACACAGCGAGGAACGCGGATTGGATGGAAATCGAATCAGGTCCGATCAATATCAGGATCACACCGCGAATCGATTGCCGAAGGACTGAATGCAGCAATGCCGTGTTCCGCGGCCTGCGAGAGCTGAGGGAATAAACCTGTGCAAGGGCGGACGGCGACCGTCCCGACGCTGGAGTTTGCCTTGTAATCCCCGGCGCTTGTCGCCACACTGAGATGAAGGGGTGCTATCAAGAGAATACGATGTCTCGTTCGAGCGATAATGCGAGAGGCCCGCTTGCAGCCGAGGCGGTGGATCGGGAGATTGCCTCCCTTCTGGCCGCCATTGAGCGGGAAAAAGTCCCCGACCGCCTGACCAAGCTGGCGATCGAACTACAAAATGCTCTGGTCGAGAAACGCCGGTGCGATGTGAAGAGCTGACTATCGGCGGCTGTCCATTTCGATATCGAGTTGACCATCTGATAGATGATTTCGTCTTTCCATCAACGTCTGCAGCGAACTCTCTCCAAGGAATTCGAGGACGTTGGCGCGAGCGCGGTTAAGCCTGCTTTTCACCGTGCCCACCGCGCAGCCGCATATCTCTGCCGCTTCCTCATAACTGACGCCCAGAACGCCTATCAGCATCAAGACTTCGCGTTGGTGTTCGGGCAGCTTCTGGATGGCGCCGTGAACTTCCTTGCTTTGTATGGTCCATTCCTGCGTGGCTTCCGAAACCGGCCTTGAGGACGCGCAGTCAAGCAGGCCAGGCGCTTCCCTGGCAGCGATCTTGATCTTGGTATAGTAGGTGTTGCGCATGATGGTGAAGAGCCACGACTTCATGCGCGTGCCAGGCTCGAACTTGTCGATGTTTGCGAGACCCTTCGTCAGCGTCTCCTGCACGAGATCGTCGGCATCATCGGGAGCGCGGCAGAAGGTTCGCGCGAAAGCCCGCAGGGCAGGTATCAGGTCAACGATGGAAACTTCCTGGTCGGCCAAAGCGTAGCCTCCGGATGACAATGGTCCAGCTCCCAGACGAAAGAGTGTATGAGCGACCCCAGCTAAATGCATGGAAGTTTGTATCGTTCCGGGCGTTCGAGATAACTCTCCAGAAAAAATCTGAACCTGCCGGAATGCCGAACGAACGGTTCGGCGTGTTCGCGCCGCCATGGCAAGCCGTGTTCGGACAAGGTGCGTCCGTCACCCTCTCCGCATAAGTGGGCGCGTCGGTTGTTTTTGCGGGAACAAAGCTATGCGTCAGCGGTTCGGCGCCTTGAGCCGGACAAATCCGCCGGTGCTAATCGAGGATCAATCATGGCAAAACCCACGCACCGTTCAGACCTCAAATCGGCAAACGGGCATGATCAGAATGTCGCTCAAGGAAATGGCGGAGAACTACACCAGGTCGCGGGAGCCGAAACGCCTGCCCTGACGACAGCGCTTGGAACGCCTGTATCCGACGACCAGAACACATTGCGGATTGGCGAGCGCGGACCGTCGCTGATCGAGGATTTCCACTTTCGTGAAAAGATCTTCCATTTCGATCACGAACGGATTCCCGAACGGGTAGTGCACGCCCGAGGCTATGGCGCGCATGGCTATTTCGAGACTTATGAGTCGCTGGCCAAATACACACGAGCCGACATCTTCCAGCGTGCCGGCGAAAAGACGCCCGCCTTCGTGCGCTTTTCGACGGTTGCCGGGAACAAAGGCTCATTCGATCTCGCTCGCGACGTGCGCGGCTTTGCCGTCAAACTCTATACCAAGGAAGGCAATTGGGATCTGGTCGGCAACAACATCCCGGTTTTCTTCATCCAGGATGCCATCAAGTTTCCCGACCTGATCCACGCCGCCAAACAGGAGCCGGACCGGGCTTTCCCGCAAGCCCAGACCGCGCATGACAATTTCTGGGACTTCATCAGCCTGATGCCGGAATCGATGCACATGGTGATGTGGATCATGTCGGATCGCGCCATCCCGCGTTCCTTCCGCTTTATGCAGGGCTTTGGCGTGCATACGTTCCGCCTTGTCAACGCCGACGACCAATCCACCTTCGTCAAATTCATCTGGAAGCCGAAGCTCGGCATGCAGTCCGTGGTCTGGAACGAAGCCGTCAAGATCAATGGAGCCGATCCAGATTTTCATCGTCGCGACCTGTGGGAAGCGATCCAATCGGGCAATTTCCCGGAATGGGAGTTGACGGTGCAACTCTTCGATCAGGCGTTCGCCGACAGCTTTGATTTCGACATTCTTGATGCAACGAAGATCATTCCCGAAGAGATACTTGAGCCAATTCCCGTCGGGCGGCTGGTGCTCGACCGGATGCCGGATAACTTCTTCGCCGAGACCGAGCAGGTTGCGTTCATGACGCAGAATGTCCCGCCCGGTATCGACTTCTCCAACGATCCGTTGCTGCAAGGCCGCAACTTCTCTTACCTCGACACTCAGTTGAAGCGACTCGGCAGCCCGAACTTTACCCATATCCCGATCAACGCCCCGAAATGCCCCTTTGCGCATTTTCAGCAGGACGGACACATGGCCATGCGCAATCCGGTCGGCCGCGCCAACTACGAACCCAATTCATGGGGACTGGGGCCGCGCGAGGATCCGCAGCGCGGCTTCCGTTCTTTCGCCGATGCCGAAGAAGGGCAGAAATTGCGCCTGCGGGCGGAGAGCTTTGCCGACCACTACAGCCAGGCACGCCAGTTTTTCAACAGCCAGACGCCGCCAGAACAACGTCACATCGCCATGGCCCTGACGTTCGAATTGAGCAAGGTCCAGGCACCGGCTATCCGCGAACGCATGGTTTCGCATCTGCTGAACATCGATGAGACACTGGCAACCACCGTCGCCGACAAGCTCGGCATTCGAAACATGCCTGAGCCGGCCGAAGCCGCTGTGCCACCGCGCGGGGATCTGCCGCCGTCGCCGGCGCTCAGCATCATCGAAAACGGGCCTGACAGTTTTAAAGGCCGCAAAGTCGGCGTCCTGCTTAGCGACGGCATAGATACAACACTGTTCGAACAACTCCGCTCCGTCATCGAAACGGAAGGCGCGACCATGGAAGTGATCGCGCCCAAAGTGGGCGGCGTCGACACGGCCGACGGCGCTCACATCGAAGCCAAGCACATGATCGACGGCGGTCCATCCGTCTTGTTCGACGCGGTGGTGCTTTTGCTCTCCGAAACGGGTGCCGAGCTGCTGGTGAAGGAGGCAGCCGCGAGGGACTTCGTGTCAGACGCCTTCGCGCATTGCAAATTCATTGGCTTCACAGCGGGAGCCGAGCCGCTCCTGATCAGGGCAGGCGTCGCACCGGACGCCGACGAGGGCCTGGTGCGACTGGACTCGGCAGCTTCGGCAAAGACATTTGTGGCGGCTTGTCGCAAGCTGCGCCTGTGGGCACGGGAAGCTGCTGTCAAGCTTTGATGCGATAAGCGCTCCTGTTCATCGTGACAGGTTGCGCCAAGTATTGGCTGTGGAGCGGGTCTACGGTTGGCGGCGCTCCCTGGCCCCCTGTTCCCGCTGCTTTTTCAGGACTTCGTCTGTTCCGACCAGCTTCTTTGCTCCGCCCGAGATGGTGGTGGACACCACAGCGGGCGGGTCGCTCGCCGGAAAGGAATCCTCCAACCCCGCCTGCAGTTGGTCTTCAAGCGTTTGAAGTTCTTCAGAGCGGTCCGGCGTTCTGCGGGTTTCTATCTTCTCTAGCGGCTGCTTCTTCTTCGGCGAATCGTTCGCTTCCCGGATCAAGGCATAAAGCTGCTCGATCGCGAATTCCTTGATCGTTTCGAAATCGCCCCGATCGTCATCCGTCGCCTCGATCCGATCGACCATGGCTTTCTCAAACCCCTTAAGGCTATCGCTCCCACTGGCGTAGGAAAGCCGCAACAACGCCTCGTGCAGCATCATCGGGGCGAATCGGGCTGCGGCCTCAAGCCTGAGTTGCTGCAATTGCTCTGGAGTGGCAGCTTGGAACGTTGACATGACGGCCCTTTCCTCTCGCGAGCATATCAACGAAAGCTGACCGTAGATGTTCCACGAGTCCTTTCGGCAACGCGAGTTCACATGAACCAGGTTGCCACCAGTCCCACCGAGGCCGCAAAAATCGCCAAGGTCGTGGCGCCACCCAGGATGTTCGTGCCTTTGCTATTGACCTTGTCACCCATGATCTTGCGGTTGTTGGACATGACGAGAATGAGAAGCAGCAACGGAGGCGTTGAAAACCCTTGCACGATCCCTGACCAGACCAATGCTTTCATCGGATTGAAGTTGAAGAAATTGAGACCCACTGCCACCAGCGTGATCATTCCGATCGCGATGTAGAATTTTGGGGCCTGTCGGGGCTTCGCATTCAAGCCGTTTTTCCATCCCATTGCCTGGGCGAAATCGAAGGCGGCGCCGGCCGTCATGACCGGCACAGCCAGAAACCCGACGCCGATCACGCCCGCCGCAAACAGAATCCCGGCGGCGTCGCCGGCGAGCGGCCGCAGCGCTTCGGCCGCCTGCGCCGCAGTCTCGATCTGCGTCTGCCCAGCCTTGTAGAGCGTCGACCCGGTCGAAAGGATGATGAAATACATGATCAGATTGGAGAACGTCATGCCGATCAGGATGTCACGGCGAGATCGGCGAAGCTCGCTCTCGGTGGCTCCCTTGCGCTCTTCAAGGCTGGTTCTGCCTTCGGCTATCTCCTCCTCCACCTCCTGATTGGACTGCCAGGTGTAGAGGTATGCCGAGAGTGTCGTGCCGATAATCGCCACAAGAATGGACAGGTATTCGCGGCTGAACTCGATCCTTGGCAGCAAGGTCCCGCGCAGGACCGAGACGGCGTCCGGTTTGGCAAGCACAGCGGAAACCACATAGGCGAGCAGGGCCAACGCCAGCCACCGGAACACGTTGCGGATCAAAGTGTAGGATCCGAACACCTGCAGGGCAAAAATGATGATCGCGACGACAATGACGGTCAATGGAGCAGGCAGCGGAACGAACAACACGACAGCCGCCGCCATGGCGCCAAGGTCGGCGGCTGCCTCGATCGTGTTGCCGATCAGTACGCCCACCAGGACCGACCAGAGCAGCCAACGCGGGTAGAAATCGAAAATAACCTTGAAAAGCCCACGGCCCGAGACCTGGCCGAGTTTGGATGAAAGATAGACGACGACATACATCATCGGGAGAGTGACAGGTGCCGTCCACAGCAGGTCGGGCCCGAAACGGGCTCCCGCACTCGCATAGGTGCCGATGGCCGAGCAGTCGTCATCGGCCGCACCGGTGATCAGTCCAAGCCCGAGGGCCCGAGCGATCCCACCGTCTTGTTCTTTGTTTCCGCTTTGGCCGGCATTGTCGGGTGGACCGCTCATCGGCAACGCGGTTCTGACAAAGCCATACAGAAAGAATTCATGACAAGGATTCCGAACAGATGCCGACGAAGCAGCGTTTGGAGCTGCGCGTGGACCGTGGCTCGAACCTCTGGTTAGGCTTTTTGTTCCTGGAGGCCGGTCGACGACCGCCAGTCAGATGCGGTTCTTCTGGCGACCCTATCCGTCAGCGGCTTGTGCCGCCACCGATCACCATGCGAACACCAAGACCAATGATGAAACAGCCCGCGAGCCGCTGCTGCCAAAGCCTTGCTTGGGGGTGTCGCATGATCCACGCGCCGATCACACCCGATGCCACGGCATAACTCCCCAACACCAGCACACCCGAGATCTTCTGCGTCGCCCCAAGCAGCACCAGTTGCAGGGTCACGGAGCCTCTGTGTGGATCGACAAATTGCGGCAGGAACGCAACCATAAACATCAGAGGCCAGGGATTGCTCAGATTGGCGATCATGCCTTCCCGGGCGGCGGCAAGCGGCAGGAGGACCCTGACGTCACCGGCGGGAATTGTTGCCGAGGCTGAAAGCAGAAGCCGGACACCCAGCCAGACGATATAGGCCGCCCCAGCCCATCGAAGCAGGTTGAACGCCAGGGGTGAGGCTTGGACAAGCGAAGACAGGCCAAACGCAATCAGCGGAAGCTGCACCAGTCCGGCACCGAGCGTCATGCCGAGCACCGTGAACAGCGCAACGCCGCGCCCCTGCCCGATGCCGCGGGCCATCACCAACATGCTGTCGGGTCCTGGCGGTACCTGCATGAGGATGACGGTTCCGACGAAAGCTATCCATAATGACGGATCGATGAGGCAACTCCTTTCGCGCTGGCGATGACATCAAAGCGGCCAATCGTCACTGGGTTCCTGCAGCAAGTGAAAATCTTCCATCGCGAAGAATTTTGGAGCCGGGCATCGGATGGAACGCGGTGCCGGTCCTGGAGGTTGAAAGGCCGGAGCCGTACTCAGACCGGCTTTGGAGGCTTGAACCGATGAACGCCTTTCCCCTCCCGCTGGATACCTCTCCGATGGAGGCCAGGCTTGCCGATGCGATCCCCCGGGATGAAGGCCGCTGGCAATACGAGCTAAAATGGGATGGATTTCGCTGCCTGGCTTTCAAGAGCGATGACACCGTTGACCTGCGCGCCAAATCCGGCAAACCGCTCGGCCGCTATTTTCCTGAGATTGCGGCCATGTTGCGCGGCCTCAAGCGCGGGCATTTCGTCATCGACGGCGAGATCGTCATCGAGATTGATGGCGAACTTTCCTTCGAGGCGTTGCAGATGCGTCTTCATCCCGCACAAAGCAGAATCCTCAAACTGAGTTCGCAGACGCCTGCTAAGTTGGTCCTCTTCGACATGCTTGCCAAGCCGGGTGGCGAGGTCATCACGGGCAAACCGCTTATCGAAAGGCGGCGAGCGATCGAGGATTTCGTGACCGCCTCGAACAGCCCGGGTCTAGGTCTGTCGAAGTGCACATATGACGCGGCGACGGCGGCACGATGGCTAAGCGGCGCCGGCCACGGGTCGACCGATGGTATCGTCGCCAAAAGGCTCGATGACCTTTATCTCTCCGGCGAACGTGCGATGGTGAAGATAAAGCCGCGGCGCACCGCCGATTGTGTTGTCGGCGGTTTCCGCTATCTGGCGGACAGTCGTGAGGTCGGCTCACTGCTCCTCGGTCTCTATGACGACGATGGCAAGCTCGATCATGTCGGCTTCACGTCGACCATCGCCAGGACGGACAGGGGTGCGCTCACACAGCGGCTGGAGGGGCTGCGGGCTGAGCCGGGGTTCACCGGCAAGGCACCCGGCGGGCCAAGCCGCTGGAGTACCGAGCGCAGCGGGCAATGGGAACCTCTGAAACCTGAACTGGTGGTGGAGGTTCGTTTCGATCACGTCACCGGCAACCGGTTCCGTCACGGGACCAAACTGGTGCGATGGCGCCCTGACAAGGCGCCAAGGCAATGCACGTTCGAGCAGATTGAATAGATCTCCTCTGACGCGCGCTCTCCAGAAACATGTCACGATTTCTTGTAACGAAGGAACCAACTTGGGATTCACCGGTTCGGACACCATCCACCGGAGCTATCCCGACATGGCAAATGCAGCAGAAATACTTGTCGACACACTCATCGCCTGGAATGTCGAGGTCGTGTTCGGCCTGCCGGGAGACGGCATAAACGGCGTCATGGAGGCGTTGCGCACCCGGCGCGACAAGATAGCCTTCATTCAGGTCCGGCACGAAGAATCGGCAGCTTTCATGGCATGTGCCTACGCCAAATGGACGGGAAAGCTGGGAGTATGCCTGGCGACCTCCGGGCCCGGAGGAACACATCTTCTGACCGGCCTCTACGACGCCAAGCTCGATCAGGCGCCGGTGCTGGCGATCACGGGTATGCAGTTTCATGATCTGATCGAGACATTCACCCAGCAGGATGTCGATCTGACTCGCGTGTTCAACGACGTTTCTGTCTACAACGCCCATGTTTCCGATGCCGCGCATATGGAGAATGTCGCCAGCCTCGCCTGCCGGACCGCGCTGGCGCGTAAGGGCGTCGCCCATCTTTCGATCGCCAGCGACGTGCAGGAGCAGGAAGGCGATCCGTCGAAACGCTCCAAGCGCAATCGCCCCGCGCACACGCCGCAGGACATGTTCACCGGCCACAATATGCCGCTGGACGTCGAATTGGACAAAGCCGCCGCCATTCTCAACGAGGCCTCGCGCGTGGCGATCCTGGCTGGACGCGGCGCTCTTGGCGCGGCCGCGGAACTCGACCATACGGCCCGCCTCCTGCAGGCGCCTGTCGCGAAGGCCTTGCTGGGCAAGGCAGTGCTGCCGGACGATCATCCCCACACGACCGGTGGGATCGGCATTCTGGGAACCCTTGCTTCGCAGGAGGCGATGGAGACCTGTGACGCTGTGCTGATTGTCGGTTCGACCTTTCCCTATATCGAATATTATCCGAAGCCCGGGCAGGCCCGTGGCGTTCAGATCGACTGCGATGCGCAGCGGATCGGCTTGCGCTTTCCGGTCGAGGCCGGCCTTGTCGGCGACGCCGCCGAGACCCTACGGGCGCTCAACCAGCGGCTGACGCAGAAGCCCTCCGGCGAATTTCTGCAGCACTCTCTAGAGACAATGCAGAAATGGCGCGAGATGATGAGGCAGTCCGAAGATGCGCGAGCGCAACCGTTGAAGCCGCAACTGATTGCCCGTGCGTTCGGACGCAGACTGGCAGACGATACGGTATTGGCCACCGACTCCGGTCAGAACACCGAGCTTGCCGCCCGCCATGTCGATCTTCGCAGCGGTCAGGCGTTTGGTGTGTCGGGCTCCCTGGCATCGATGTCCTGCGGCCTCGCCTACGCGATCGCCGCCGGCATTGCATTTCCCGGCCGGCCAGTCGCCGCCATTGTTGGCGATGGTGGCTTTGCCATGCAACTCGGCGAATTCTCGACCGCCGTACGCTACAAGATTCCGCTGAAGCTTCTGGTCATCAAGAACAACATGCTCAACCAGATCGCCTGGGAGCAGATGATGTTTCTTGGCAACCCGCAATTCGGTTGCGAATTGCAGCCGATCGATTTTGCCAAGGCGGCGGAAGCGATGGGTGCAAAGGGCTTTCACATCGAGCGTGCCGACCAGATCGAAACCGTTCTCGACGAGGCTTTCGCCGCTGATGGTCCGGTGGTCATCGAAGCCCTGGTCGATGCTTATGAGCCGATGATGCCGCCCAGGATGCCGCCTGACTATGCCAAGAACTTCCGCGAGGCCTTGCCCGGAACGCCGGGGCATGAATGCATTGAGGAAAATATCGCACGAGAACCGGCGAAATCAATGATGGATGCCTAGTAAAAGAGAGGACCAACAACAGTTCTCTCTCTGGATGAGCTTCTGGACTGCTGGTTGACTGCTCACCGGATCGTCTGCTTGGCACGCCAGCAAAGGTACCGCGCGGCGTGGGGCATTTCGTTCCGCGCGAAGTGCCGTGGGCTTTCGCACAAGCGATTCTCGATGTTTTCGGCGTGAGCTGACGGCCAGTCTGGCTGCTACCCTTGTTGAATTTCATTGGATGAGCGCTGCAGCGCCAGGCTACAGTTTGAACGCGCCGCCAAGCTGGGCGCGGAACCGCCGCTCCTTGCCCGTGGCGTCTATTTCGATCGCTACCGGCTCACGGCTGAGCCAGACAGGACGCGCTCGCTGAAGGAATTCTCTCAGCACTTCTCCGAGGAATTGAAGTCTATCCGCCCCGTCGACCCGGGGACGCGGCACGCTCGGTGTTTTCGAGTGCTCACGCGACACATCGATTTTGGCCAATCGACGAAGGTGCGCGATAGCCTCCCGAAGGAAATTCAGGCGCTCTTCAGGCGCTCTGGCCTGAAAGCCCCGGCGTGAAGTGAGAAGGAGCCGGCGGCTAGAAACAGCTACCGGGTAGTTGGGAGAACCAAAGTCCGCGCTCTGCGACACCGCTGGCCGTGGCAGTTGGAGTTACGGTCACCTCTTGACATAGGCGCCAGGCTGCCGGCCATCCTTGGGAGCCTTGGCGTCTTTTGAGTGCTCGGCGACGGACGGACCGGCCCCTGACGTCTTTTCAGTCGCCGGACTCGGAGTAGCCGGCTTTGGCGGGTTTTGTCCTTCCGACTGGCGGGTCTTGTCTTCCACTTCCCCCATCCGCCGGGTCAATCCCATTCCCCCGGCGGGCCTCCTGTTGCCTGCTGCCGCCTGGGAGAACTCATCAGCGGCGTCAGCGCCGGTTTTGGCAGGATACTTCGTCGCGCCGGTTTCGTAGCGGGGCTCGTTCTTGGTCATGACATATCTCCGATTGCATGACGGTAAACATTTCCGCGGTGTGCGAGTTCCACTTCGCTGTCCGGTGCCTGCGGATTTTACAACGAGACGCCCGCAAATCGGCCGCGACTCATCGAAATATCGTTCTGCTGTGCCTGCTGCCACTTCTGCGCCTTTCGCGCGTTGAGATGGGTTCAACGGATGCGGCGTGCGATGGATCGCAATCAGACAACCCTGGAGCTCTCGCCTGATGACGGATACGCATCATGAGCTTCGAGGCACTCTTCTCGACCTCTATCTGTTATGGCAACGGCGCGCCGGAAGCCGGCTGGACGCTAGCCCTTCCCATCACGCTGCCGCTCGCTGCAACCGTGTCGCTCTATATCGCAGGCGCCATCCGGCTCTGGCGGCGGAGCGGACGCGGACGTTCTTTGCTATCGCGGCAGGCTTTGCTGTTTATCGCCGGCTGGGCCGTGCTGGCATTCGCACTGGTAAGCCCGTTGCATGCGTTGGGCGAAGGTGTGTTTGCCGCGCACATGATCGAACACGAATTGCTGATGGCGGTCGCGGCGCCTCTGCTGGTCGCCTCCCGCCCGACGGCGGCGATGATGTGGGCGCTGCCGGCGCGACTGCGTCAGACGTTCGCAGCGGCCGGGCACGCGGATGTGCTCCAAGTGATCTGGACGTTCATTAGCCGTCCCGTTGTCGCGACCGTCCTGCACGGAGCCGCGATATGGGTTTGGCATGTCCCGGCGCTGTTCGAGGCTGCTCTCCAGCAGGGTGCCCTGCACTATGCCCAGCATGCGAGTTTCCTCGGCACCGGGCTTTTGTTCTGGTGGGTGCTGCTGCCTCGCCGTGGCCGCGAGCATGACAGTGGCAACGCGGTCATGCACCTGTTCTTCACCTCGCTGCACACCGGCCTCCTTGGAGCATTGCTCGTGGTCTCGCCCAGGCTCTGGTACCCGGAAAATGCGATCGGCTCGAAATTATGGGGGTTGAGCCCGCTTGAGGACCAGCAGCTTGCTGGCTTGATGATGTGGATCCCCGCCGGCCTGATCTATGGCGGAGCCGCGCTCCTCCTGGCTGCTTTGTGGATCCGATCAAGCGGGCGGCGACAAGCTTCGCACGACCTGCGCGTCATCTAGGGCCGCGCCTCCGCCACTAAAGAACGCGCCGCCCTTGGCCACAAATGCGTCGTCGCATGGTTCGCATCGTTTTCGCGTGCGGACTGGCATCCTTTTGCAACAAGCAGCGTTATTGGCTTGGCAACGATGGTGGATCCTTCATGGCAAGGTGCATGAGTCCGTTGATCCGCTTTCGCAGGCGGGCACGACCGCCAATATCTGCCGGCTTTGCGGGCCCAGTTGAAATCTCGCTCAGCGGTCGTCTAGCCAGCATCGCTCCGGCGAAGACCTCGTGTCAAAAAAAAGGTTTTGGATGGACCAGCACAGCGCCGACGCTGGCGTTGTCGGGATGTGGCGAGTGGCAATCCGCGCTCCACGTAAATGGTGAGAATGCCCGAAGGATACTTGATCTCATCTGGTACTTTGGCGTGGTTGCGGCGTTTACATGGCTGCTTGTCATGCTGGTCCTTGTGGCAGCACTTTTCCGTCATCGCGTGACCGAGACAGCGCGCTCTCCGCTTGGGATCGACCCGTATCAGGAACGCCGACTTGGCCGTGCTGTCGGAAGCAGTACTGCGTTGACCGTTCTGGTGCTCATCATATTGACGACAGCAAGCTTTTTCGCGGGCAAGTCCATCGCTTCGCTGAGCGGGACGGAAACGCTGACCGTGCGGATAACCGGGCATCAATGGTGGTGGGAGGTACGGTATCCAAAAGGCGATCCGTCACAATCGATCATTACGGCAAATGAAATCCATGTTCCTGTTGGCGAACCGGTCAAGGTCGAACTCGATTCGCCCGATGTCATTCACAGCTTCTGGGTGCCAAGCCTCGCCGGCAAACGGGATCTCATTCCGGGCCGGCCAAGCGAACTCACGCTTATTGCCGACAAGCCCGGCATCTATCGTGGCCAGTGCGCCGAATTCTGCGGCTACCAGCATGCACATATGGCGATCACCGTCGTCGCGGAAAGCCGCCAAGAGTTCAATGCTTGGCGATCCGGACAGGAGGCCGCAGCGCTTGCGCCTGCCGGTCAAGAAGAGCGCCGCGGCAAGCAGGCTTTTCTTTCCACGGGCTGCGGGCTCTGCCACACGATAAGGGGCACACCGGCCAGCGGGACGGTTGGGCCTGATCTTACCCATCTCGCAAGCCGACGCGCACTGGCCGCGGACACCCTGGCCATGACCCCCGGCGCCCTTGCCGCCTGGATTGCCGACCCGCAGTCGATGAAGCCCGGGGCAAAGATGCCGCGCATCGACCTCAGCGCCGACGACCTCAACGCAGTCACAGTCTATCTCGGAAGCCTCCGATGAGCGGCACGGCGGGGAAGACAGCCACGCAGGAGCGGCCGGAACTGAAAGGCATACGCGACACCGGCCTCGTGGAGGTGAGGCTGCGTGCCTTTCTGGCGCATGCCTGGCGAACGCCAAAAGGCATTTATGGCTGGTTGGTCACGGTCGACCATAAGCTGATTGGACGGCGCTATATCGTGACGGCTTTCCTGTTTCTCATCCTTGCAGGTCTGTCAGCGCTCGCCATGCGTTTCCAGCTTGCCCAGCCCGAGGCCAACCACATCGGTCCCGACCTCTACAACCAGCTCTTCACCATGCACGGCACGACCATGATGTTTCTGTTCGCCGTGCCGGTGATGGAGGCGTTTGCCATCTACCTGGTGCCGCTGATGATCGGCACCCGCAACGTCGCCTTCCCGCGGCTCAACGCCTTCAGCTACTGGGTCTATCTTTCTGGCGGGCTGATGATCTGGATCGCCTTTGCCTTCGAAACCGGCGCGGATGCCGGCTGGTTTTCCTATGTGCCGCTCGCCGGGCCCGAATACGGCATCGGCAAGCGCCCGGATTTCTGGGCACAGATGGTGACGTACACCGAAGTGTCCGCGCTCGCGGTCGCGGTCGAGATCATCGCGACGGTGTTCAAACAACGCGCGCCAGGCATGTCGCTCGACCGAATCCCGCTCTACGTCTGGTCGGTCCTCGTCACGGCTTTCGTCATCCTTTTCGCCATGCCCGCCGTGATGGTGTCGAGCACGATGCTGATCCTCGACCGGCTGGTCGGCACGAAGTTCTTCGATCCCTCGGCCGGAGGCGATGCACTGCTCTGGCAGCACCTGTTCTGGTTCTTCGGCCACCCCGAGGTCTACATCATCTTCATTCCGGCAACCGGTTTCGTCTCCGCGATTCTGCCGACCTTCGTCCGCCGGCCGGTCTTCGGCTATCTCGGGATCGTGCTGTCGCTGATCGCGATCGGCTTTCTTTCCTTTGGGCTGTGGGTGCACCACATGTTCGCCACCGGTCTGCCGCAGCTCGGCGAGAGCTTCTTCACCGCTTCCTCGATGATGATCGCCATTCCAAGCGGAATTCAGATCTTCTGCTGGATTGCGACGATCTGGGGCGGCCGTCCGATTTTCGCCACCCCGATGCTTTTCGTGCTCGGCTTCATCTTCACCTTCGTGATCGGCGGCCTGACCGGGGTCATGGTCGCATCGGTGCCGCTCGACCTGCAGGTGCACGATACTTATTTCGTGGTTGCCCATTTCCACTATGTGCTGGTCGGCGGCGCCGTCTTCCCGCTGCTCGGCGCCGTCTATTACTGGTTTCCAAAGATCACAGGCCGCATGCTGTCCGAGCGGCTCGGCCGCTGG
>JAEKLU010000233.1 GCA_019509685.1 Mesorhizobium sp.
GCACTGGCGCTGGCGCGGCTGCAGCTTTCGGACGATCAGCAGTTCAAGAACGAAGACCAGGCGCGCGCCATGCTGAAGCCGCTGGCGGATGCGGGCGACCGCGACGCGTTCTGGCTCTACGCCTCGACGCAATACGCCAATCTGGATTCGACCAGCTACCGTCCGTCGCGCCGCGACGATGGGCTGAGCGACGATCAGATGAAAACCCTGATCGACGAAGGCGAGGCCAAGAAAGAGGCGCCGGCCTATATGCTGCAGGCGAAGCTGTTGCGCAAAGGCGTGGTTTACCCGCAGGACGACGCCAAGGCGACCGCAATGCTGATCAACGCCGCCAATCTCGGCAATGTCGAGGCCATGGTTCTGCTCGGCGACGCTTATGATGATGGTCTGGGTGTCGACAAGAACCCGCGCGAACGCCTGCATGCGTGGCGCGAAGCCGCCCGGCTCGGTTCGCTCAAGGCAAAGCGCAAGCTCGCCGACGCCTTCACCTTCGACAGTTTCGACCATCTGATGACGCTGCGCGAAGGCATCACCGACCGCATTGCGCTTTACAATGACGGGTTCGGCCGAATGGGTGCCGGCGTGTTGGGCGACAGCGCAGCCAGCATCGAATTGAGCGGCCTCTTTTCCGGGCCGGCTTCGAGCGCTGGAACCGCGGCGGTCGCGGCCGCGGTGATGGATGCATTCCGAGAGGCGCCGGCCGGGCTCGATGAAGAGAACCTGGTCGGCATCGGCAAGGCGTTGCCCGACGAGATCCGCATTGCCATCGAGACGACGCTGAAGAGCGAGGGTTTCTATGCCGGCGAGCCGAAAGGCTATTTCGGCCCGGACGCGCGCAAGGCGCTGGCGGATTGGGTCGATGCCAAAGGCCCGCTCGCCGATGTCCCCGCCTCGGAAACCGCGGGCAAACAGCCCACGGCGCCGGCTTCAGGCCTGCTCGACGCGGACATCATCAACCGCGTCGGCAAGAAGGTCTTCGCCCAGGCGCAGGCCGCCAAGACCGACAAGCAGAAGCTTGCCGCCATCAAGCAGCTCAGCGTGCTCGCCCGCTATGGCGACCTCCCCTCGCGTTGGGCGCTGGTGCGCAACTACCATCAGGCAAGGGCCATCCGCTCGGTCGTCACGCCCGACGAGATCACCCGCTACGCGCTGGACATCCTGGTGTCGAAGCCTGAAGGCGTCGACAAGCCGGAGTTCGAGTTCATCTTCGACCTGACGCAGATCGCGCAGGACCGGAAATCCAAGGCCGTGGGCAGCGCCACGCTACAGGCCATCCGCGACGATCCACGCCTGCAGGACCCGCTGACGCTGGGCGCCATCATGGGCCAGTACAGCTTCGCGCCGGAAGCCTGCGACTCCGTGCTTGCCGCCGCCCGCAAGGCCGGCGTCGACGGGATCGGATCGGATGGATGCGACGAGGAAACGCGTACAGCGCTGATCGCCTATGCCAAGGACAAGGGCGCATCCGGCACCGACGCGGCGGCGCGCAAATCGGCCGCCGAAGCGATCAAGACGATGGATGCGCAGGCGATGAAGTAGCGGTCAGCGAGTTGTCGCCGCTACAGTGGAATGTCACAATACCGCCCATGAAAAATATCCATATCATCGATGGCGCCTTGAATGCGACCTTCAGCGTGTTCCAGGCAACAGACGAAGAGTTCGGCCTCATCTTCCCCGGCGATCGAGATATGGAGTTGGCCGAAGACCTCTTTGAACGACTTGGCGACGAGGAGGCCAATCGCGTCCTGATTCCGCTTTGGACCCGTCCCGTTCTGAAGCGCGATGCGCTCGGAATCCATGGGACGCTATTCTACAACAACGAAGGTCGACGCATCCCGAAATCAAAGCGCGAGGTCGATTGGGATGATGGCGCCATCAACCAAGCCCAAAGAGAACTGTTCTTGCGGCATCGGTGAAGTCACAAGCCAATTCGTCCGCACTGGGTAGTCAAAGCGCCCTGAGCCAAACCTTGTTGTCATGGAAGGCGGCGCCGCCATAAGGCGCTGGCGCATCGGCGCCGGTCAGCACGTTGATGCCCTCGCCGCGCTCATGCGCGCTGTTTGGCCAGATGCCTTCGGCCACCACCACGCCGCGCTTCACGCCGCCGAAAAGCTTGGCATGCAGCACGATGTCGCCGCGCTTGTTGCCGACCTCGACGCGGCCGCCATCCTCGATGCCGAGCGTAGCCGCGTCGTCGGGATGCAAGAGCAACTCCGGCCTGCCTTCTTTGGCCTTCGATACCGGCGTCTCGGAAAAAGTCGAGTTGAGGAAATTGCGCGCCGGAGATGTGGTCAGCCGGAATGGATGCTCCTCATCCGCCACCTCGATCAGCTCGACGTAGTCGGGAAATTCCGGCAGTTGCTCGACCGGGCCGAACAGGCCCATGCTTTTTGGCGGCCGGTTGGGCGCCGCCTGCCCACTCCAATTGGCGCGGAAATGGAATTTCTTGTCGGCATGGCCGAAGCCGTTGACGAAATGCGCGTCATCGAAGTCGGGCTGCAGATCGATCCATTTCTCAGCCTTCAGGCTATCGAAGCTGCCCAGCCCGCGCTTGCCCAGGATGATGTCGATATGCTGCTTCTCGGTCAGGCCGAAGCCCGGACGGTCGGCGACGCCGAGGCGTTTTCCGAGCTCCTCGATGACATAGTGGTTGGTGCGCGGCCCTTCCGGCGGCTCGATCAGCTTGGGGCCGAGCGTGATGTGCTGGTTGCCGCCGCCCTTGTAGATGTCGTCATGCTCCAGGAACATCGTCGCCGGCAGCACGACATCGGCAAGCTTGGCCGTATCGGTCATGAACTGCTCGTGCACGCAGGTGAACAGGTCGTCGCGCAGAAAACCCTGGCGCACCAGGCGCTGCTCGGGCGCGACATTGGCCGGGTTGGTGTTCTGGATCAGCATCGCCGTCACCGGGGGGCCGCCATAGAGCGCGTCGGCCGCCCCTGTCAGCACCGGGCCGGTGCGCGACTGGTCGAGATAGCGCACATTCGGGTCGCGCATCGCGGTGCCTTCAAGCACATCCTGGTTCAGCTTGAAGATGCCGGAATTCGTGTGGAAGGCGCCACCGCCTTCATACTGCCAGGCGCCGGTGACGGCGGCGATGCAGGAAGCGGCATGCATGTTGACCGAGCCGTTACGCTGGCGCGCGAAGCCGTAGCCGAGGCGGAAGTAAGTCTTCTTCGTCGTGCCGACGATTTGCGCGAATGCCTCGATCTCGGCGATTTCGAGCCCGGTGATGGCGGCAGCCCACTCCGGCGTGCGCGTCCTCAGATGCTCTTCCAGTCCGCGCGGGTCGTCGGTGTATTTTTCCAGATAGGCACGATCGGCCATGCCGTCGCGGAACAGGACATGCATCACCGCGCAGGCGAGCGCGCCATCGGTGCCGGGCTTGAGCACCAGGCCGAGATCGGCCTGCTTCATCGTGGCGTTGTCATAGATGTCGATGACGACGATCTTCGCGCCGCGCTCTTTGCGCGCCCGCATCGCATGGGTCATGACATTGACCTGCGTGACCACGGCATTGGTGCCCCAGATCACCACGCAATCGGCCTTGGCCATCTCGCGCGGGTCGGGGCCGCGCATGGCACCGGCGCCCATTATCCAGCCGGTCCAGGCGAGATTGGTGCAGATCGAGCCGAAGAAGCCCGAGTATTTTTTCGCGTGCCGCAGCCGGTCGATGCCGTCGCGCTGCACCAGCCCCATCGTGCCGGCATAATAATAGGGCCAGACAGTCTCAGATCCGTATTTGTCCTCGGCGCGGACGAATTTCTCCGCGACGAGATCGAGCGCGGCTTCCCAGCTGGCTTCCTTCCAGGCGCCCTCGCCCTTGCCGCCGGCGCGGATAAGCGGCTTCAGCAGCCGGTCCGGGTGGTGCACACGGTCGGCATAGCGCGCGACCTTGGCGCAGACGACGCCCGACGTGTAGCTGTTCGACTTGGCGCCATGCACGCGGCCGATGCGGTGGGTGTCGAGCAGCTCGACTTCGAGCGCGCAGGTCGACGGGCAGTCATGCGGGCAGGCGGAATGGCCGATCCGGGGTGGCGTGTGCTGGTTCATAGTCCGTACTTAGCGGCTTTGAATGGCGGCGTGTAGGGGCAAATGAAGGCGCTTGAATGGGCCTTGACGACCAGTAGTTTAAAAACTACAGTGAGCCGATGTTTGAGCTGAAACAAACTGAGACTTTTCGCAAATGGCGAATGCAGCTCAAAGATGAACGCGTACGCGCGTTAATCGCTTCGCGCCTGGATCGTCTCGCTTTCGGTCATCCCGGAGATGCCCAGGCCGTAGGGGACGGAATCAGTGAACTGCGAATCCACTTCAGGTGACTGGAGTGAATGACATGCCTGAAAAACTGACGACATACGATCCCGCCGAGGATCTCGCCTCCGATGAGGCCATTGCCACCTTTATGGCAGAAGCCTTCGAGACCGATGACAGCGGATATATTGCCCATGCACTCGGCGTGGTGGCGCGCGCCAAGGGCATGACACAGATCGCCAAGCAGACGGGGCTATCACGCGAACAGCTCTACCGATCCTTCAGCGGCGATGGCAATCCGACACTGAAGACGACGATTGCCGTTATGAATGCGTTGGGCATGCAATTGACCACGAGGCCACATCCCTGACCTGCAATTCCATTCCCGCCAGGAAATGATCGAGGGAGTCCTATTCCGCGATCCCTTCCTCATACTCCGCCGACATGGTCAGCCACTTGTCCTCGTTGACGGCAAGCGTTTGCGCTAGCTGCGAGCGCTCCTTGGCGAGCCTGGTTGCGGTCGAGGGATCCTTCTCGTAGATCGCCGGGTTGGCGAGCTCGTCCTCGATAGCGTCGATGCGCTTGCGCATGCGGTCCATCAACGCCTCGGTGGCGCGGATTTCCTTGGCCAAGGGCTCGAATGCGGCGCGGCGCTGCGCTGCCTCGCGGCGGCGATCGGCCTTGGACGCCTTGTCCGCCTCCTTCTGCTCGCGGCGGTTGGACGAGACGCCGGTGACCAGCGTTTTGTAATCCTCGAGGTCGCCGTCATACGGGTTGACCGCGCCGTCCTTGACCAGCCAGAGCCGGTCGGCTGTGGCTTCGAGCAGGTGCCGGTCGTGCGAGATCAGGATCACGGCGCCAGGAAACTCGTTCAGCGCATGGATCAGCGATTCACGGCTGTCGATGTCGAGGTGGTTGGTCGGCTCGTCGAGGATGAACAGGTTCGGGCCCTCGAAGGCCGAAAGCCCCATCAGCAGACGCGCCTTCTCGCCGCCCGAAAGATCCTTGGCGGCGGTGTTCATCTTCTCGGTGGCAAGGCCGAACTGGGCGACGCGGGCGCGCACCTTGGCTTCCGGCGCGTCCGGCATCAGCCGCCGCACATGCTCATAGGCGTTCTCTTCCGGGCGCAGATCGTCGAGCTGGTGCTGGGCGAAGATCGCCACTTTCAGACCCGGCGCCACCGTCATGGTGCCGGTCTCCTGCTTGAGGCGGCCGGACAGAAGCTTGGCGAAGGTCGACTTGCCGTTGCCGTTGGCGCCAAGCAGCGCGATGCGGTCGTCGGCATCGATGCGCAGCGTCATCTTCTTCAGGATCGGGCTGCCCTCGGTGTAGCCGACATTGACGTTGTTCAGCGCCACGATCGGCGAAGCGACGGTCTTGACCGGCTCGGGGAAGGAGAACGGCCGCACGCTGTCGTTCACGATCGCGGCGATCGGCTTCATCTTCTCCAGCGCCTTGATGCGCGACTGCGCCTGCCTGGCCTTGGAGGCCTTGGCGCGGAAGCGCTCGACGAAGGATTCCATGTGCTTGCGCGCGGCTTCCTGCTTGACGCGGCCCTTTTCCTGCAACTCGCGCTGCTCGGTCAGCTGGCGCTCGAACTGGTCATAGCCGCCGCGCCAGAAGGTCAGCTTCTTCTGGTCGAGATGGACGATCGAGTTGACGGCGCGGTTGAGCAGGTCGCGGTCGTGCGAGATCAACAGCACGGTATGCGGATATTTCGAAACGTAGTTCTCCAGCCACAGCGTGCCTTCGAGATCGAGATAGTTGGTCGGCTCGTCGAGCAGCAACAGGTCCGGCTCGGAAAACAGCACGGCCGCGAGCGCCACGCGCATGCGCCAGCCGCCGGAGAAGGACGAAGCCGGCCGCTTTTGCGCGGCGTCGTCGAAGCCGAGGCCGGCAAGGATGGTGGCGGCCCGGGATTCCGCCGAATGCGCGTCGATGTCAGCCAGCCGCGTGTGGATCTCGGCGATGCGGTGCGGATCGCTCGCCGTCTTTTCCTCTTCGAGAAGTGCCGAGCGCTCAAGATCGGCCTTGAGCACGATCTCGATCAGCGGCTCTTCCGTGCCGGGCGCTTCCTGCGCCACCTGGCCGATGCGCGTGTTCCTGGGCAGGTTGATCGAACCGGTCTCGGATGGGAAATCGCCGGTGATCGCCTTGAACAGCGTCGTCTTGCCGGTGCCGTTGCGTCCGACGAGGCCGGCCTTGGTGCCGGCCGGCAGGGTCAGCGAGGCATGATCGAGAAGCAGCCGCCCTGCCATGCGCAGCGAGAGATCGTTGATGATAAGCATGGCCGGGCTTTTGCACGGGACATAAGGGCTGCGCAAGAGCCGGCGATCCGGCAGGCTGATCTGCGCCCTGGAAGCGGCTCCGATCCGAATGCCCCGCGACCGCGGCGATCGCTCGTCCGCTTATCGCGCTCGATCGGCGATGATCATCTCGCCGCGGAAGAACAACCTAACGACGCAAGACAACCGCAAGTTTCGTAAGCTTAATATTCACGCTGTCATCTATGACATGTCCAAAAAAAGTCAGCAAAATCTTTTGGCCCAAACCGGATGCTTACCAAAAATTGATTTCAGTTTTAATGCAAACCTGCAAACCTATGAATGCGCCGTGAGTCGTGAGTGGGCGCCAACGATAACTTGGCCAACCTCACTTGGCCCAATTAAACTGGCGATGTCAGGAGCTCACGATGGATGGGGCGGCCAACGATCCACGCACGCTGAGATATGTCGCGGAAATCACGCGCAAGCTGGCGAAGATGCTCTCGCGCTCGCGCTACCATATGCTTGTCTATCTTCTTGAAATGACGGCGGTCGAGGCGGACAGCCTTGCCGATGAACAGGACCCCAAGCGTGCGCCTGAGCCCAAGCGGCCTCAGTCAAGCGGCGGCTGACTGCTCGCAATAAGACGATCCAGAATGGCCAGGCATTTCAACCGCTTGACTTCTATGGCTGGCGGATCGGAGCGGCGCAGAGCGCCGAGGGCGGCCAGATGGCCGCGCCATGGTGATGGCGCGGCGTCATCCATTGCAGGCAACATGCCTCAGGCCTTGACCTTGCGCTTGGCCTTGCCTGCGTCGGCGGTAGCCGGCTTGCGGCCGAGGCCGGACGATTTGGCCAGTGCCGAACGGGTGGCCGAATAGCTGGGCGCCACCATCGGATAGTCGGCGGGCAGGCCCCATTTGGCCCGGTACTCATCAGGCGTCAGGCCGTGATCGGTCGCCAGGTGGCGCTTCAGCGACTTGAACTTCTTGCCGTCCTCCAGGCAAATGATGTGGTCGGGGAAGACCGAGCGCTTCGGATTGACGGCTGGCGTCAGCGCCACCGCCTCCTTGACGGCAACACCGCCAGCGAGCTTGCGCACCGACGCGCTGACGCTGGCGATGAGATCAGGCAGGCCGGAGGCCGGGAGCGGATTGTTGCCGACATAGGCCGAGACAATGTCGGCCGTCAGTTCGATTGCGGTCTTGTCATCGATATTGGACAATTTTTTTCACTTTCTGCCGGCTCTCAAATCGCCAGCTCTATTTTCAGACTTTAGTCGGTGTATCGAATAGGACCTGTCCCCCAACGGACCGCCCAGAGTCAGTAACGCAACGAGACTCAATACCGGATGATGTTTCAGTGCGTTGTGCGGACGCGCAAGTTAGGAATTCTAATAGCTATAATGGACGCATTATAGCACGGTACGCCCGGCGAACAGCGTAAAGGCGTGTTGCAGCACTTCGATTTGCGCCGAAAGTTGCTGAAATCCAAGTCCAGAGCAAGTCCACAACCAGCAAGTGTGGTCAGCGAGATACAATCCGCCATGTCTGATTCGACATTCTTATTACCGATCGCTCATTTTGCGGCGACATTGCCCCTGAGCTCCGCTGGCGGCCCGTCGTCGAGTATCTCCAGCACGCGCTTCCAGCGCGCGCAACGGCTGAAGTCCTTCTGCTCGATGGCCTTTTCCGCCTTCAACGCCGCATAGAGCGGCGCCTCGGCGCCGAACTCCCTTTGCAGCCAGCGCGCCTCCTGCCTGGCGCGGCGTTCATCCTCGTCAACCATCGTCCTGGGCATCATCCTTGGCCTCCATACCTTCGATGCCGACCGCAAGGCAGCTGCCGATGACGAGGACAGCGCCGGCAATCGCGGTCCTCGACAGGCTTTCGCCCGACAGCGCCAGTAGAAACGTCGACGCGATCGGCGTCAGATAGGCGACGATCGCGATCCTGCCGCCCCGGTCGAGTTTTGCCGCGCGCGACCAACAGTAGTAGCCGAGCCCCATCGGACCGGCGCCGAGATAGAGCCCGAGCAAGAGGTCGACAGCGGCCGGAAGGGCGACACCATCATACAGGCACCAGGCAAAAGTCAGCGCGATACCTGCCAGCGCCGAGGGCAGCAGCAGGCGCTCGGGCGCCACGCCGAGGCGGCCAACCACGAGCGAGTAGAAAGCCATGCAGAGCGCCGAGCCGAAAGCCGCGCAATAACCGGCAAGACTGCCGCCCTCGAACCAGGCCCTTTCGAACCAGGAATGCGTGCGGCCGCCCGACATGACCAAGGCCACGCCGACGAAGCCGGCCATTGCCGCAAGCGCAAGCAGCAAGGGGCGGCGCGGGCGGCCAAACACGATGACCGCTGCGGCGAGCATCAATGGCCAGGTATAGGCGACAAGATTGGCCTCGATGACCGGCATGGAAGCAAAGGCGATGTATTGCAGCATCATGGTGCCGACCAGGCCGATGAAACCGACGACATAGGCAGTGAGCGCAGGCCTTTCCTTCTCCCCTTGTAGGAGAAGACGGCCGGGCGCGGCGCTGGAGCCATCCGCCTCGGCGCCGGGCGATCCAACTTCCCCCGCAAGGGGGGATGGAAAGAGCCTGATCAGCGCAAACACCAAGGCAGCGCCGCAGAATTGCAGGAACTGCACGTGCGAGACCGGATATTCGGCAAGCAGCGTCTTGCCGACAGCAGCGTTGGTGGCCCACAGCCCGACCGCGCCGAAAGCGAAACCCAGCGCTCCCTTCGGGGCGCTGGACCGATTGATCTCCTGGTTTTCGGCCATGACCGAAACGGGGTTCAGCGACGCCATTTGCGACTGTCCCGCAACGGTATCACGGCTTCCTACCATGTGTCCCTCGCGCCGCCCGAGACCGGCTCGGCGCCCGGCTGCGGCACCGGATGCTCCTCGGCGTGGCGGCGGTAGGCGGGCAGTTGGTTGGTCCACACGTCCTCGGCAAGCTCGTCGACCCAGGCGCGGTCGTGGTCGTTGTCGGCGGCGAGATAGAACATGCGGTTGTCGTCGACATAGGGCTTGGTCGCCGAGCGCTGGTTGAGCACCAGGGTGACGCGCTCGCCGAGCTGGATCGGCGCGGTGCGGTGAAGCACGCCGAGGAACTGGCCAAGCGTGGCGTAGTTCATCTTGTGGTCGATGCGCATGATCTTGTTGCGGGGAATGTCGCGGCCGGATTCCAGGATTGACCGGCCGGTCTCAGAATCGTCGCAATAGATTTCAAGATGGCCGCCGATAAGGGGATCGCTGATCGAAAGTGGAATGAGTTCCGTCACCGGAACGCCATCGCAGTGCCACTCAACGGCACCGTCCCTGGGGTTCATGAAGGTGACGGTCGAGCCGACGATCGACAGCGGATAGGGTTCGAGCTTGGTGCCCATCATGTCGGAAAGCCTTTCCAGGCGCAGCTTGTCGTGCAAAAGCTCCTTGATCTCCGGAATATACCGGTCGGCGCCGGTAATGAAAGTGAGGTCGAGATGCTTGTGCACGGCATGGCTGGCCTTCAGCTTCAGAGCAGCTTGCTCGATCGCGGCAAGCAGGTCTGGATCATAGCCGTGACGATACTGAGCGACCCCGAAGGTCGACACTTTCCACGACGTCTCATGGCCAATGATGGCTTCTCGGCTCATTGCGCAACGCAGTTCGGGAATTGTATGGGCGTTCATTTTTATTTTCTCCAAGGTGGGGGCAACACTTGGTAAACAGTCAATTAATCGCCTACCCCTGTAAATTTAGGAATGCTGGTGCTAGCGTAAGCGCAGCTTAAGGTCCAAAGCCCGTGCGTCTGCTCAGTCAGGTCAACCTCAACTCGCTGAAAATCGTGGAAAGCGCCGCGAGGCATAAGAATTTCACGCGCGCCGGCGAGGAGCAGTTCATCACCGCCTCGGCCGTCAGCCAGCGGGTGAAAAGCCTGGAGGACCAGCTGCGCTTCAAGATCTTCGAGCGCGGCGGCAATGCGGTGTCGCTGACGCCGGAGGGCGAGACCTATGTGGCGCGCGTTCGCGAGGCGCTGGAGCGGATCGTGGCGGCCAGCATGGAGGCCACCGGCCAGTCGCAGGCGCATGTGCTGAGACTCTGCGTCTTGCCGACTTTCGCGGCGCGCTGGCTGTTTCCGAGGCTCTTGAGCTTCCAGCGGCAGTTTCCCGATATCGAGATGCGGGTGTCGACCTCCTATGCCACGCATGAATTCTCGACCTCGGAATACGATCTCGAGATCCGCTACGGCGACGGCAATTTTCCCGGCCTGCTCTCGGACCTGCTGTTCAAGGAGGATCTGACGCCGGTGTGCAGCCGCAAGCTGTTCCACGAGGTGCTGGGCGACAAGCCGTTGTCGAAGGTGACGCCGGAGGATCTGCGCTACTTCACGCTGCTTCACTCCGACACCTGCACGCAGAACTGGCAGTCGTGGCTGGGCTTTGCCGGCGCAAGCTTCGTGCTCGGCGAAACCAGAAGCGCCTATTTCGATAGCTGCATGATGTCCTACGAGGCGGCCAATGCCGGCATGGGCTTTGCCGTCGCCAACCGCGCCTATATGGCAAGCGACATCCGCGCCGAGCGCCTGGTGGCGCCCTTCGCCGTGCACCATCCCAACACCGCCGGCTGGTATTTCGTCAGCCCGCTCAAGACGCTCGGCACGCGCAAGGTGGAGCTGTTCAAGCAGTGGATCATGGCCGAGGCGGCGCTGACGCAACGCCAGCTCGACCTCGAGATCGCCAATGTGCCGGTGAGGCGATCGGCGCTGGCGTGAGACGCCAGCCTTCCTCGCGCAAACACCACCAGCAGATTTTGGGATTTTCTTCCGCCGTTTCAGGCCGTCTCGATCTGTAGCCGGCTGGTGCGGTCGCACCATGACGCAAGGGCGAGACTCAGCTATCTTGGATTGCGCGGCGGGCCTGATTTCCCGCTTGGCCGGCGCTATCCAGCTTCCTCCCAAGCAGCGCCGGCCTTCTTCTGTGCGGCGCTGCTTCCTCCGTCAACATTCCAGAATCACTGCTTCGGCGGCGTGCCCTGCTGATCACCGCCGGTGCTTGATTGGGGCACCGGGTTCTTGTCGACCTGCGGGTTCTGGTTGACTTCGCCGCCCGCCGCCTTGGTCGGCGGCGTGCTGTTGTCGCAGGCGGCGAGCGCAAGCCCTGCCGCGACAGCCAGCAGCACAGGAAGTTTCGTCATGACGACCTCCTTCGTTCGCTCCCTCGAATTGAGAGCAAACGAGAGGGTGACGGTTTGGTTGCCTTGTTGGTGGGAACCAATCGCGCGGGTTCCGGTTGACCTGCCAACGATCCAACCACTTGAGGAGATGATCATGTTCCGACTGCTGCTGACCGGCCTGTTCGCCTACACCGCCTATCGCGTCACGATGCGGATCATCGAGGAAGTGCCCAGCACTGTCGCCCCGCTGGAGATGCCGGGCGATGAGAGGCGAACGCTGCGGCGACAGTCGGCGAGGATGGGTGTCGCACCGAAGCGGTAGACGTTAGCTGATCTTCCCCGCTCGTGGGGGACAGGTAGCGCCCTCCCTACCTTTGGCGGGCGAGGAACCCAAGCTTGATGTGTCGGCGGGACAGCGCCCCTCTCTGCCCTGCCGGGCATCTCCCCCACGAGGGGGGAGATCAGCTGTCTCGCCGGCTTTCGCCAAGCGCCGAGGTAAGGCAGATCGGCTGTATCCCCGTTGCGAACAAAGCGGAAACGATGCTTGATGGGCGATGAACCTTGCTGCCCGTGATTCGTCCTTTGAAACACCCGCCTATCTTGCCCGGCTGAACGACGAGCAGCGGCTGGCGGTGGTGCATGGCGACGGCAAGGTGGCGGCGCCGCTGCTGGTGATCGCCGGCGCCGGCTCCGGCAAGACCAACACTCTGGCGCATCGCGTGGCGCATCTGATCGTCAAGGGCGCCGATCCGCGCCGCATCCTGTTGATGACCTTCTCGCGCCGCGCGGCGTCCGAGATGGCCAAGCGCGTCGAGCGCATCGCCGGCGAGGTGCTGGGCCGCGATGCCGCCATCATCGCCGATGCGCTGGCCTGGACCGGCACCTTCCACGGCATCGGCGCCAGGCTGTTGCGCGACTATGCCGAGCAGATCGGCCTTGAGGCGGCCTTCACCATCCATGACCGCGAGGATTCCGCCGATCTGATGAACCTTGCCCGGCATGAGCTCGGTTTTTCCAAGACCGAAAGCCGCTTCCCGACGAAAAGCACTTGCCTGCAGATCTATTCGCGCGCGGTGAACGCGCAGGCGCCGCTGGGCGAAGTGCTGGGTTCGGCCTTCCCCTGGTGCGCAGCCTGGGCGGATCAGCTGAAGGAGCTGTTTGCGGCTTACGTCGAGGCCAAGCAGGCGCAGAACGTTCTCGATTACGACGACCTCCTGCTCTACTGGGCACAAATGTCGGCCGAGCCGGAGATTGCGGCGCATCTTTCCTCGCGCTTCGATCATGTGCTGGTCGACGAATACCAGGATACCAACCGCCTGCAGGCCTCGATCCTTTTGGCGCTGAAGCCGGACGGCACCGGCTTGACCGTGGTCGGCGACGACGCGCAGTCGATCTATTCCTTCCGCGCCGCGGAAGTGCGCAACATCCTCGATTTCCCAAAGCAGTTCGCGCAAGGCGCCGAGATCGTCATGCTGGAGCGCAATTACCGCTCGACCGAGACGATCCTGGCCGCCGCCAACAAGGTGATCGGCGAGGCCAGCGAGCGCTTCACCAAGAATCTGTGGACCGAGCGCCGGTCGTCGCACAAGCCGCAACTGGTCAGCGTGCGCGACGAGGGCGAGCAGGCCAACTACGTCTGCCAGGCGATCCTTGCCGAGCGCGAGGCCGGCACGGCGCTGAAGGCGCAGGCTGTGCTGTTCCGCACCTCTAGCCACAGCGGGCCGCTGGAAGTGGAGCTGACGCGCCGCAACATCCCGTTCGTCAAATTCGGCGGCCTGAAATTCCTCGACGCCGCCCATGTCAAGGACATGCTGGCGATGCTGCGCTTCGCCGAAAACCCGCGCGACCGTGTCGCCGGTTTCCGCGTGCTGCAGCTCATGCCCGGCATCGGACCTTCGGCCGCCTCGCAGATCGTCGAGGCGATGGCGACGTCGCTGGACGAGACGCTGGGCCTGGCCCGCTTCCGGCCTCCGCAGCGCGCGGCCGGGGACTGGCCGGTGTTCCTCGATATCTACAGCGGGCTGCGCACCGGCCCCAAATGGCCGGCCGACCTGGAGCGGATCAGGCTGTGGTACGAACCGCATATGGAGCGCATCCATGAGGACGCGATCACGCGGCGCGCCGACCTGCTGCAGCTCGAGCAGATCGCGTCCGGCTATCCGTCACGCGAGCGTTTCCTGACCGAGCTGACGCTCGATCCGCCGGACGCCACCAGCGACCAGGCCGGGCCACCGCATCGCGACGAGGATTATCTCATCCTGTCGACCATCCATTCGGCCAAGGGCCAGGAGTGGAAGAATGTTTTTGTGCTCAACACCGTCGACGGCTGCATCCCGGCCGATCTCGGCGTCGGCACCAAGGAGGACATCGAGGAAGAACGCCGGCTGCTCTATGTGGCGATGACGCGGGCCAAGGACAGCCTGCATCTGGTGGTGCCGCAGCGCTTTTATCCGCACAACCAGGCGGCGCGCGGCGACCGCCATGTCTATGCCTCGCGCACCCGCTTCATCCCGGCATCGATGCTGTCGGCCTTCGAGCAGTCGTCCTGGGCAAGTGCGGCGCTCAAGGACGACCCGCGCCAGAGGCCAGGGGTCAAGGTCGATCTCGGCGCGCGCATGCGCGGCATGTGGAAATAGGTCGCCAATCAGTAATGACGACCACGCTGAAGCATCCAAAGCCCTGTATTTGTTCGGGCTTTTTGCCTTATCAGCAAAGAGCCGTCCGTCATTTCCAACAAACACCATGGAACCTTCCACGGCGCCAAAAGGTTTTCACGTCGCCATCACGATTTCGTTAAATGGTTCTAATAGAGGAGTGGGATTATGAAGACCCTTATGCTCGCGGTTGTTGCGGCTGCAATTTCCGTTTCGGCGCTTCCGGCAATGTCCGTGCCGTCGAAGGCGGCAAGCCTGGTGATCACCACGGATAACGACAATATGCGCCATGATGACCGCTACTGGCGCCACCATCATCGCGACCGCGACCATTGGCGAGACCGCGACCGTTGGCGAGATCGCGACCGCTGGCACGACCGCAAATGCCGTGTGAAGATCGTGAAGCGCTGGCATCACGGGCACCCGGTGATCCGCGAGGTCAAGATCTGCAGGAGCAATGACTGGTAGGTTTGCGAACTGGCCAGGCGTTTCGGATCGGGCTGTTGCCGGCACAGGCAGGGGCCCGATCCTTTGTTGTGCAATGGCCAGGCGGGCCGGCGCCTGAGAAAAGTCGACATGCGCGGAACCTCTCTGCGCACGATGCGTTGTCAGCGCGTCCCACCAGACCGCAGGATGACAGCCCCGCCATCCCGCGCAGCCAATCGACGAGGTCCGAATGTACGACAGGATGTTCTTCACCCCGGTCGCCGTCAGCGTCGGCGCCGGCCACAAGCGCATGATTGCCTCGCTGTCCGACATGCACGAATTGCTGACCGAATTCCCGCCGTCGCGCCGGCGCCTCAGCTATGGCGCCGCCGTAAAGGCCTGCGAGGCCGCGCGTGCGGGTGAAATCTCGGCCGAAGCGGCGCGCGATGCGCTGATCACCTTCGCGGTGACGGCGGGTGTGCTGTGGCCCGCCGAGCAGCAGATCATTTCGGTGAAGCCGGTGGCACGCGGCTATGGCGGTTTTGCCGCCTGAACGTGCACCTTACCGGATGCGCAGCAGAGCCCGCCGACGTTCGGCGGGCTTTTTGCTATTCGGCCTTGGCGGCGGCCGGCGCTGCCTCGGCGATCGGCGCGGCCGACCCGGCATCGGCGACAAACGGATAGATGAGCTGCTGGTGGTAGAGTTGCGGCACCGGCTCGTCGACGCCGTATTTTTCCGGCATCTGATCAGGCATCAGCAATGTGCCGCCGATCAGGTCGAGGAACGGCAGCTGTCCGGCGAAATTCTTGTCATAGGCCTGGCGTTCGTTGGCGTGGTGCCAATGGTGGAATTGCGGCGAGGCCACGAGCCATTTCAGCGGCCCGAATTTGATGCGGGTGTTGGAGTGGATGAACACCGACTGCCAATGGTAGATCAATATGTAGATCAGGATCGCTTCGCTGGAGAAACCCAGCGCAAACAGCGGCACGTATGAGGCCGACTTGGTCAGGATCTGGTCCACCGGGTGGACGCGGTGGGCGGCAAGCCAGTCCATCTCCTCGATCGAATGATGGACGGCGTGGAAACGCCATAGAAACGGCACCGCGTGGAAGATGCGATGCGCCACATAGAAACCGATATCGGCAATCACCAGCGCCTCGATCGCCTGCAGCCAGAGAGGTTGCGATTGAACCGCCGTCGTAAGCGCCTCGGGAACGAAGCGCCCGACCAGAAGCATCACCGCGCCGACCACCGCCAGCATGCCGAATTTGACGAGGATGCCGTTGAAGAAGAGGTAGAAGACATCGTTCAGCCAGTGGCGGCGTGTCATCGCCTGCTCGCGATGCAGCGGCAGCAACTGCTCCAGCGGGATGAAGATGAGGGCGATGACCAGCACCGCCTTGAAGTCGATGAGATCGAACACGGTCGCTCGCGAATATCGGCCAAGACTAGCCGCCGACACTAGCCGTGAAGGGATGAACGGACGGTTGATGATGTCGCTTGCATTCGCGCGGTGCGCCGGCTGCGGGATTCCGTGAAACTTTTTCGATCGCTGCGTGAAACACCGCACGGACCGTTCGCGTTGCCCATGCCAGTTGCGGGCACGCTTTAAGTCTTTGTTTTGATGCGTGTCGTTGTCCCAGAACGGCTGCACACTTCTGGGCGACATGCATTAGAGCGTTTCACCGTTTCACGGAAACGGCGAAGCGCTCTAACTCTTTGTTTTTACGCAATTCCGGACGGAAAACCGATCACACTTTTCCTGGAATTGCTTTTGGGGGAGCGGATGTTTCTCGATCGCGAGCAATTCAAGCCGGCGGCGGAAATGCGGCTCAGCCGGGATAAATCGTCGATCCGGGTGACGGTAACCGATCCGAAAATTTGCGAGCTCGGCGAAGCCGTCTATGCGTGGATCACCACCGACGGCCAGCCGGTGAGGATCGGCACCAGCGGCGCGTCGGCCGGCAAGCGCCTGCTTTCCTATCCGGGCTATATCAACCGCAGCCTCACCGGGCGCGGCGGCGCGACACCGAAATGGGAGGCGCTGAAATGGCTTGGCCTGCTCACCGAGCATGGCATGCTGACGGCTGTGGTGCATCGGCCGGAGCCGACGCTGACGGCGGCAGGTCTGATCAGGCCCTATCTCGATGTCGAGCGCCAGCTGATCCGCCAGCACAGGCCGTTGCTCAACCGTGGCCATCGCTGACCATTACAGGGCAATTGGTCCGTAAAGAGCCGAAAACGCCAAGTCACCGCGCGGGCGGCATCATCTCAGCATCAATAGGCCCTAGTGGACTATGCGCAAGACATCGCCCGGGTGCACGCTGCGCGGGCCGAAGCTTTCGAAGCTCACCTGGTCGCGACCGTTGGACTTGGCCTTGTAAAGGTGCCGGTCGGCAATCTGGAACATGCTGGCATAGGTGGTGGGTCCACTGAAGGCGATGCCGCCGATGCTGACCGAGAGCGGCCAGCGCCGGCCGTCGGGAGCGAACTCGGCCTCACGGATGCGGCGCCTGATGGATTCGGCGACCAGGAACGAGCGTGCGGCGTCGGCGCCGGGAAGGAAGACCGCGAATTCCTCGCCGCCGATGCGACCGACGATGTCGGCGCCATGCAATTGGCCCTTGATCGTGGTGGCGATCAACTTGAGCGCCTGGTCGCCGCAATCGTGACCGAGGCGGTCGTTGATCGACTTGAAGTGGTCGGCATCGACGATCAGCAGCGCGCCGGTGTCGGCGACCGCATGGCGGTGCGCCTGGTCGAGATAGGCCTCGACCAGCATCGAGAAGGCGCCTCGGTTGAAAACCGTCGTCAGGCTGTCGGTCGCGGCAATGACGCTGAGCTCCTTCTGGGCGATCGCCAGCTGGCGCAGCTTCCACATCAGGAAGGACAGGAAGCAGCCGCCGAGGATCATTGGCAGGAAGAGATCCGTGAGCTGCGCCCAACGCAGCGCCTGCGGCGACAGCGAGGGGAAATTGAAGGAATCGACGAAGAAGGCCGTGGCAATGAAAAAGGCGGTGCCGGCGGTGGTCACCACCACGACCCTGCCCCAGCTCGTCGGGGACAAATCGATGCGCATGCCGCTGCTCCCCTTTGGGCTCCCGTTGCGTCATGCCATCTTGCCGTGGGAAGGCAAACGAACTGCTAATATACGCGACGACCCGCTAACTTGGTTAATTCCGCCCAGCAGCCGCACGGGCCGGCACAAGCGGAAAGCCAACGACGCCAGAAAGCCCACCACGAATGTGGCGGGCTTTCCGACTGGCCGGAGGTTCTCGTCAGCGCGCCGCCGGCCGCGGGGTTGGTCGGCGACGCGATAGGAGAGTGCCGCAGAGCCTCACGGCTGGTCCGACACTCCCGGCTAAGCGTTGCCGGGCGCCGTCCGATGCGGCACCGGGAACGGCATGGCACTCAGACCTGACACATGATCGCTGCCGAACCTCGGCGGATCATGCCTTGTCTTTTGCTCGATGCATGTCGTTGCCCCAAAACCGCTGCGCACTTTTGGGCGACATGCATTAGCGGCGCGCGATCATCAGGCAAAGCTGCCTGAGCTGGGCATCATAAGTGCCTTCGCTCGCAAGCACGTCAACGCAGCGCTTCTTCATGCGCGTGAGGTTGCTGCCCGTCAGCTGAGCCACGGAAGCCGGCGGCTTGGATCCTGGCGTTCCGGGTGTGCCCGGGGTGCCGGGCGTTCCGGGGGTGCCTGGTGTTCCTGGGATACCCGTGCCGATGCCGACGCCGACACCGAGCCCAACGCCATTGCCGACATTGGCGCC
>JAEKLU010000234.1 GCA_019509685.1 Mesorhizobium sp.
TTCACGACACCGACAAATGGCAACTCGCGAAACGCATGGGCGACATCCATGCCGTAACCGACGACGAAATAATCGGGACAGTCGAAGCCGACATAGTCGGCGTGGAGCTCGGTCTGGCGACGCATGCGCTTGTCGAGCAGCACGGCGATGGCGCAGCTCTTGGCGCCACGCGACAGCATCAGCTCGCGGGTGTAGGAAAGCGTCTTGCCGGATTCCAGTATGTCGTCGATCAACAGCACGTCGCGGCCGGCGACCTCATTGTCGATGTCGCGCAGCACCCTGACCTCGCCGCTTGTCGTGCCGGCGCCGTAGCTGGAAATGAAGATGAACTCGACCTCCGGCGACAGGCCGACATCGTGCATGGCGCGGATGAGATCGGCGGCAAAGACGAACGAGCCTTTCAGGATCGAGATCACCAGAAGATCGTGATAGTCGCGCCCGGCGATTTCCTTGGCGAGCTCGAGATTGCGGCGCGCAATCGCCGACGCCGAAAACAGGACCTCGATGTCCTTGCCACGCACAACTGGCATGCTTTTGTCCTTTTAAAAACGGCAACGGTGTCGACAGGCGGGTTGAGATTCAGGTCAGGCCGAGCCGAAAATGGCGGATTCCGAGAACCGGAGCGGAGCGTACTTTTCGTACGTGAGCACCGGAAGCGCAGGAAGCCGCCATTTGCAGGCCGGCCTCACCTGAATATCGACCCGCCTAGCCGGCGAAGATTACGGAGACGGTCTTGACGCCGTCTTTAGGCACATCAAGGCGGCTGGAAAAGCCAAATCTTTCGCCTGGTGCCAGTGAGCGGTTGGATGTCCCCAGCCTGTAGCGGATGATATTGCTGTTGTTGTCGGTGACGCGGATTTCGAGCGGCGGCAGCATCTCTGGCCCAGCTCCGTCGTTCGCCGCCTCGCCGTCGACGAACAGCAACGGCTTCAATCCCGATGCATCGATGCGCGATGTCACGCCGGAAATGGTGAGCGCGCTGGACGGCCCGGCATTCGTCATGAACGGGCCTTGCCGCACCAAGGCATGGCCGCCCGCTACCCAGAACGACACCAACGCTATGGCGATCCCGGCGATCCAGAAAATTGGGCCGCCGCGTGAGGAGCGCGAAGGTGCCGGCTCCGGCCTGCGCAGCATGCCCATGCCTTCGATCGGCGGCGTCGAGGACGGTGGTGGCGAGATCGTCGGCACTGGTCCGGGACGCGCGTCAAAACGCGGCAGCACGACATAGTCGGCATCGACGACATCGGCCGGGGCATCGAGCACGACGCGCTCGGACGTGGCCTTCGCTGCCGCGCCGGTCATGATTTCGCCGGAAACGGGGCGCGCGGTTCTGTCGTCAGCCATTAACGGCACCAGTTCAGTCTTCGTTTCTTTTGCGTAAACGCAAATGGTTAACGCTTCCCCACCGTAACGGTTTTAAGGAGGCGTTAATGCCCCGAAATTAACCGCCGGTTAACCATGCCGGCCGATGGTCTGTTAGAGCAATTCCAGGAAAAGTATGAAACGGTTTTCCGTCCGGAATTGCGTGAAAGGCACAAAGATAGAGCGGTTCGCCGTTTCCATGAAACGGTGGAACGCTCTAGAATCAGATTGTGGCGCGTCGCCGCCGAGAGTTTCAGGTCGCCGAACGTGATCCGCTTCGAAAATGTCGGCCTCCGCTATGGCATGGGTCCGGAAATCCTCCGCGACATCTCCTTGCACATTCCGGAGCGCTCCTTCCAGTTCCTGAGCGGCCCCTCCGGCGCCGGCAAGACGACATTGCTGCGCCTGCTTTTCATGTCGTTGAAACCGACGCGCGGCCTGATCACCATTTTCGGCAAGGATCGCTCCCGCATCTCGCGCAGCGAACTGCCGCATCTCAGGCGCCGCATCGGCGTCGTGTTCCAGGATTTCCGCCTGCTCGACCATATGACGACTTATGAGAATGTCGCCCTGCCCCTGCGCGTGCGCGGGCGCGAGGAGGCAAGCTACCGAACCGACGTCACCGAGCTTCTGAAATGGGTCGGGCTGGGCGACCGCATGCATGTGCTGCCGCCGGTGCTGTCCGGCGGCGAGAAGCAGCGCGCCGCGATTGCGCGCGCGCTGATCGAACAGCCGGAAATCCTGCTGGCCGACGAGCCGACCGGCAATGTCGACCCGCCGCTGGCACGCCGGCTGCTCAGGCTCTTCATCGAGCTCAACCGTCTCGGCACCGCGGTGGTGATCGCCACGCACGACCTCGGGCTCATGGAGCAGGTCGATGCGCGGCGCATGATTCTCGCCGGTGGAAGGCTGGATGTCTATGACTGACCTTCCGGCCGATCACCTGCATGAAGAGGACGCCGTCGAAACCACGACCACTGTCCGCCGCGTCCAGCGCAAGATGGCGCCGATCGTGCCGGCGCAGAACATCGCCGGTCGCGCGCTTGTCCTGGTCATCGCCATTATGACCTTCCTGTCCTGCCTGACCTTCGGCGCCGTGACGCTGGTGCGCGACACCGCATCGGTCTGGGAAAACCAGATCTCGCGCGAGGCGACCATCCAGATCAAGCCGGCCGACGGCCTCGACATGGAGGCGGCCCTTGCCCAGGCCTCGCAGATCGCCGGTGAATTCCCCGGCGTGAAGGGCACCAAGATCATCGATCGAGACGCAACCGCCCGGCTTCTGGAGCCTTGGCTGGGCAGCGGTCTCAACATCGACGAGCTGCCGGTGCCGCGCCTGATCATCGTCACCATCGACGAGGCCAGCCCACCCGATTTTGCCGCGATCCGTGCCGCGATCACGCCGAAAATCCCAAGTGCCTCGCTCGACGATCACCGCACCTGGGTCGACCGTCTGGTGGCCATGGCGCATACGACGGTGACCATCGGCGTCGCGGTGCTGGCGTTGATGCTGTCGGCAACCGTGCTGACGGTGGTGTTCGCCACGCGCGGCGCCATGGCCGGCAACGGTCATATCATCGAAGTGCTGCATTTCGTCGGCGCCGAGGCCCGCTTCATCGCGCGCGAATTCCGCTGGCATTTCCTGGTCACCGGCATGAAGGGCGCTGCCGCCGGCGGAGCGCTGGCGATCGCCGTCTTCATCGTCTTTTCCTGGTGGTCGTCGCGCAACATGGCAACGCCGCAGGCCGACCAGGCGACCGCGCTGTTCGGCAATTTCGCCATCGGCTCCGCCGGCTATCTCGGCGTCGGTCTGATGGTCGTGGTGATCGGCGTGCTGACGGCGGCAACCTCGCACGTTACCGTCGTCGCCTATCTCAGCGACATCGACGTCCGGCAGCCGGACGGAGGCTGAAGATGCCTGCAATTCCGACACGCGCTGCGGAAAAATACGAACTCGGCTTTGGATGCGCAATGCTGAGGCAAGACAGCAATCACACACTCGGCAAATGCCGTAACGCAAAGTGCGCCGTCTCACCTATCAACGGCCGCATTTCAGGATTAACCATAGGATGATGGACGCGCGGGAGCAGACCGGGACAGCTGGACGGATGCCGACGGTGCTTGCGCGCGCCGCCGCTCCGGCCAAGCCCGGCCGTTTGAGGCTTGCGCTGCGTTTCTGCGGATTTGTCGTCCTCGCCATACTGGTGCTGTTTGCCGGCGGCTTCGGATGGTTTGCCGACAAGGTGAGCCACATGGCGACCCCGGTCGACCCGGCCAAGGCCGACGCCATCATCGTGCTGACCGGCGGCCAGTCGCGGCTGGACGCGGCGATGGACCTTTTGGCATCCGGCAAGGGCAAGCGGCTGCTGATCAGCGGCGTCCATCCCTCGGCCAGCCGCCACCAGCTGCAGGTGGCGATGGGCGGTGACAAGCAGCTGTTCTCCTGCTGCGTCGACATCGACCGTGCCGCGCTCGACACCATCGGCAATGCCGAGGAGAGCGCCAAATGGGTCGAAAGCCACGCTTATGGCAGCATCATCATCGTCACCAACAATTACCACATGCCGCGCAGCCTGCTTGAAATGAGCCGGCTGCTGCACGGCGCGCGGATCGAGCCCTATCCGGTGGTCAACACCAATCTCGGCAATGGCGGCTGGCTGACCAAGCCGGAAGCGTTGCGCGTGCTGGTCACCGAATACAGCAAATATGTGCTGTCGTTGGCGCGCGGCTTGCTGCCGCTGCGGCCTGGCGCCGAAGGCGTCACACTGGCGGAAGCTTCTTCAGTAAAGAACTAAACCTCACCGGCAGCCTTATCGACACTGCCCCGCAGGCGAGCGACCTCCTGTTCGAGGCTTGCGATGCGCAGATCGCGTTCGGCAAGTGCTGCCGCGACATCGGCCGCCTCGAAACGCTGCGGGATATGCTGTGGGCAATTGGCATCCCAGGCCGAGACGGTGAACAGGATCGTCTGCTCCGGCCGCGCCTTGTAGTTCTCCGGCATCAGTCTTGCCGTCTGCTCCGGATCGTTCTCGACGACACGCGCCTTGCCCCAGATCTTGATGCGCTGCCGCATCATGTAATCGATCAGGAACAGGAAGGCCTGGTCGTTATCTTGCAGATTGCCCTGCGTGATGAACTGCCGGTTGCCGGAGAAATCGGCAAAGCCGATCGTGTGCTCGTCGAGCACCTTGAGGAATCCTGCAGGGCCACCCCTATGCTGGATGTAGGGCTGTCCGTCGGCATTGGCCGTCGCCAGGAAGACGCTGGTCTGCGCCTCGATGAAGGCGGCGACATCCGGCGTGATCGTCGCACGCCAGCCGCCACGCTGCTCGACGCGCGAATAGGAGTCGCGCGATCCCTTGCGAGCCTGGATCGCCTTAACGGTCGGCGTAAAGGCGACATCGCTGGTGAAGGCATTCATGGCGGCGCTCCTCGTGCAGGCTCGCAGATCAAATAGCCTCTTCCGAAAAACGGATGTAGAGCGCATATTTGCAACTCATCCTTCCAGATTTCGGAAGAATAATGGATCGTCTCCACGCCATGTCCCTGTTCGTCGCCACGGTGGAGGCCGGCAGCCTATCGGCCGCCGCGCGACGCGCCGGCATGCCGTTGGCGACCGTCAGCCGCAGGCTCTCTGAACTGGAGAAGCATCTGAAGACGCGCCTGCTCAACCGTTCGACGCGACGCCTGAGCCTGACCGACGCCGGCCAGTCCTATCTCGCCGCCTGCCGCCGTATCCTTGACGATGTCGGCGAGGCCGAGCGCGCCGCTGCCGGCGAGTATCTGAACCCCACCGGCGAACTGGTCATCACCGCGCCGGTCGTCTTCGGCCGCCTGCATGTGCTGCCCGTTGTCACCGACTTCCTTGCCGCCTATCCCGAGGTGGATATCCGCCTCACTTTGTCCGACCGGCTCACCCAGCTGGTCGAGGAGCATATCGATCTTGCGCTGCGCATCGGCGAATTGCCGGTATCGGCGATGGTCGCAATGCGCGTCGGTTCGATCCGCCGCATCGTCTGCGCGAACCCGGCCTATCTTGCCGGGCGCGGCGTGCCGGCAAGGCCGCAGGACCTTGCCGGCCACGACTGCGTCACCTTCGAAGGGCTTGCGTCTCCGGCTACATGGAACTTCGGTGCGGGCAAGTCGGAAATCGTGGTGCCTGTCCGCTCGCGGCTGCAGGTCAACACCGCCGAAGCGGCGATCGACGCCGCGATTGCCGGCCTGGGCCTGACCAGAGTGCTGTCTTATCAGGCCGATGCCTCCGTGCGCGCCGGAGCGCTGCAAGTGGTGCTCGAGCCGTTCGAGCCGCCGCCCTGGCCGGTCAGCCTGGTGCATGCGGGCCAGGGGCGATTGCCGGTGAAGCTGCGCGCCTTCCTCGACTTCGCCGCGCCGCGCCTGAAGGAACGGCTGGCGCGGTTGCTGTAGCCCGGCGTTAGACCTCGGCGACGTTTCCTTTTTGCGCCTGCTTGGTGTAACCAACGCAAACTCACCATCGGGCCCCCGTATGCTCACTCTCCGTTCGCTTGCCTTCAACTTCGTGTTCTATGTCAACCTGATCGTCCAGATGATCGTCTGGACGCCCTACTATTTCCTGTCGCCGCGCCACCGCGCCTGGTTCGTGCCGAAATTCTGGTCGCGCACCTCGATGTGGCTCTACGACAAGATGGCGCTCACCAAGAACGACATCACCGGGATCGAGAACCTGCCCGAAGGTTCCTTCATCCTGGCGCCGAAGCACCAGTCCTTCTGGGATGCGATCGCCTTTTATCCCTATCTCGAGGATCCGCTCTACATCCTCAAGCGTGAGCTGACCTGGATCCCGTTCTTCGGCTGGTACATCATGAAGATGCGCATGATCCCGGTCGATCGCGGCAGCCGCTCGAAGGCGCTGAAGGCCGTCGTCAACGCCACCAAGGAGGAGATGGCGCGCAATCCACGCCAGCTCATCATCTATCCGGAGGGTACCCGCCGTCCGCCAGGTGCGGAGCCATCTTACAAATACGGCATCGTCGAGATTTATGCGCAATTGGGCGTACCCGTGGTTCCGGTTGCCCATGTCGCCGGCCTCTACTGGCCGCGGCGCAAGTTCTTGCGCTACCCCGGCACCATCAAGGCCCGCTTCCTGCCGCCGATCCCACCTGGCCTCGACAAGGAAGAATTCATGCGGCGGCTGGTCGGCGAGACCGAGGCCGCCTGCGATCAGATGCTTGTCGAGGCCGCGCAGGGGCCCAACCCGCCGCCCATGCCGCCGACGGCGGCAAAGCGGTTGGCGGAGCTTGGCGCGGCTGTGAAAACCTGATCTTTCTTACTTATGGCAGCGCCGCCCAGGCGGTCGTCAGCACCAGTGTTGCCGCGAAGATCAGATTGATGATCCGCGACGCCACGGGATGGCGCAGAAACCGCGCAAAGCCCGTCCCGGCGAGCAGCCACGCCGCATGGATGACAACGATCATCACTACGAGCACCAAGAGCTTGGCAGGCCCGCCCAGCGCCTCGGCTTGCGACGAAGCGCCGGCAAAGACAGCGGCAATCGCCACATAGGCCTTCGGATTGGCGACGGCGAGCATGAAGCCGCCGGCAAAGGTCGGGCGTGTCGCTTGCTTTCCGCTCTCGGCCAGCGGCGACGCCGTCGCTATCTTGAAAGCAAGATAAAGGATGTAGGCCGCCGAGAGGATCGTGAGCACGGTGGCCATCGCAGGCATCGATGCAAGCACCCCGACAATGCCGGCCGCCACCACCAGCAGCACGGCGACCGTCCCGAGCACCAGCCCCGACGCGTAACCCAGCGAGGAGCGCAGGCCGAACGCCGCTCCGACAATGGTGACACTGATGGTCGATGGCCCCGGACTGCCCATGACGACGGTCGCCGCCACGATGAGCGCAAGCAATTGCTGCCAGGGCTGCGCCTCGGACAATACTCCTGCTGCCATGCCGCACCCCGTTCCTGCCTCTATGCGGTAGGACTAAGGGCAATCGTCGCGACGGTCTTGGACGATTGTGCGCGATCGACTCACTTCGTCAGGCGCTGGCCCGGTCGAGCGCTCCGATATCATCACTGGAAAGCTTCAGCGACGCGGCGCGGATCAGACTGTCCATCTGGGCCGGCGTCGTCGCGCTGGCGATCGGCGCGGTGACGCCTGGACGCGCGATGATCCAGGCCAGCGCCACTTCCGCCTGCTTGGCCGAGTGGCGCTCAGCGATGGCATCGAGCGCCGACAGGATGCGCATGCCGCGCTCGTTGAGATATTCGGCAACGTCTTCGCCGCGCTGACTCTGGCCGAGATCGGCCTTGCCGCGGTATTTGCCGCTGAGAAAACCCTTGGCCAGGCTGAAATAGGTGATGACGCCGAGGTCCTGCGCCTTGCAGAGGTCGAGCAACGGGCCGTCCAGCGACGCGCGGTCGTACAAATTGTATTCGGGCTGCAGCACCTCGTAGCGCGGCAGGCTGCGCAGGCTGGCGACGTCGAGCGCGGCGCGCAACTGGCCGGCATCGAGATTTGAGCAGCCGGGATAGCGGATCTTGCCCTTTTCGAGCAGGCGCTGATAGGCGCCGAGCGTTTCCTCGTAAGGCGTGGCCGGATCCGGCCAGTGCGACAGGTAAAGGTCGATGACATCGACCTGCAGCCGCCTCAGAGATGCGTCGACCGCCTTTTCGATATAGGCGGCGGAAAGGTCCTTCTTGCCCTGACCCATGTCCGAGCCGACCTTGGTGATGACCACCACCTTGTCGCGGTTGCCGCGGCTTTTCATCCAGTGGCCGATGATGGTTTCCGATTCGCCGCCCTTGTTGCCGGGAACCCAGCGCGAATAGGCATCGGCCGTGTCGATGGCGTTGAAGCCGGCTCCGACAAAGCGGTCGAGCAGATCGAAGGAGGTCTTCTCGTCGGCGGTCCAGCCGAAGACATTGCCGCCAAGGACCAGCGGCGCGATGGAAAGGTCGGTGCGACCGAGGCGGCGTTTCTGCAAGGCTGATCTCCATGATGCTGGAACGGGCGCGACGCCCGGGGATGGGTTGCCGCTAAGCTAGGTCGTGGCCGGCCGAGGTCAAAGGCATGGTTTTGCTTTTTGATCGGACCAGAGCTTCACGAAGATGCCACCTGCCGACCGACGTCCTCCAGCCAATGGTCGCGGATGCCGAGCGCCTCGAGGTGCTCGAGCGTGCTCAACACGTAATCCTCATTGTTGCCGGACCGGCCTACGGCGCCGCGCACGACTTTTGCCGCCTCAACGGCGTCGAGCGCGCCGGCATATTGCTCGTGCTGGCGATCAACGATGTAGGCGACTGCCTCGACCACGCCGCCGTCATCCAGCCGGACATCGAGCATGCGTTCGAGATAGACGCTGGTCACCAGTTCGCGTTCGCGCAGGTAGGAGAGCACCTCGCCGCGCAGATTGGCCGGCACGCGGTAGGCAAGGCCGATGCAGGAGCCGCCGCGGTCGAGGCCGAGCACCAGTCCCGGCCGCTCACGCGTGCCGCGATGTACGAAGGAATAGACGCAAAGCGAGCGGCGATAGCCGTAGAGCCGGGCGCGTCGCGTCTCGATATGGGCGAAACCCGGCCGCCAGATCAGCGACCCATAGCCAAAAACCCAAAAATCGCCCATATCGCCAAGCCTGATTGCATTTCGAGTGACGACAGCGCCGGTAGGTGTGTTTCTGTTCCCGCGAGTGCGTGAGAATGAAGTCGTCACATGAGGGGTTAACGAGAGCCGCAGCATGACGTCAAGGGACGAGCGACCATCCAAACCCCGCCGCCGGCTGCTCTGGCTTGCCGCATTCATCGTCGTGCTGTTCGCCATCTACAGCGGCGGCTGGTTCTATCTGGCCGACCGGCTCAAGACCGAAGCCAACCAGGCTTCGGCAAAGCTCCAGGCCAGTGGCATCGTCGCCGGTTGCGCCAATCTCACCGTCAGCGGCTATCCGATGAGCTTCACGGTCTCCTGCGACAACATCGCCTATGAGGACGATGGCAGGAAAGTCGCCGCTTCCACCGGCAGCTTCAACGCTGTTGCCGATATCAGCTCGCCCTTGTCGCCCGTCGCCGACCTGCGCGGCCCGCTACGGACGATGGCGCCCGGCACGCCGCCGCTTTTCATCGACTGGGACCAGTTACAGGCAAACGTCAAAATGTGGTGGCCATTGCCGAGCAGCGTTTCGCTGCGGGCCGATGGGCTGTCCGGTCAGACCGACCCGCAAGACGATACGGATCCCGTGCAATTGTTCAGTGCCGGCAAGGCGGCCGGCGAGCTGCAGCCGGTGGGCCGGGATGTGAAATATGTCGGCAGCTTCGGCGATCTGGAGATCAATGCGGATGCGATCGGCGGGCGCGTGCTGCCGGCGCTGGATGGCAGCGGCGAGGCCACGCTGAAGAACGGCGTTGCGCTGGTTGCCGTGCCGCCGAAAAGCCTGCGCGGCCAGTCGGTCGATATCGCCACGCTCGACCTGTCATCCGGAACGGCGCGCATCACCGTGTCGGGGCCGATCTCCGTCGATGCCGAAGGCCTGGTCGATGCAAATCTGACGATCAAGCTCAAGGACCCCAAGGCGGTGGCGGCCATCCTTGGCGGCGCCATGCCGGAGCACAAGAGCGAAATCGAGCAGGGATTTGCGGCCATTGCCATGCTTGGCAAGGAGCCGTCCTTGCCGCTGAAAATAACCAAGGGCAAGGCTTCGCTGGGGTTCATTCCGCTGGGCAAGATCAAGCCGGTGGACTAGGCATGGTCCCGAAAAGTGGGAACCGGTTTTCGGGCAAGACCATGCCGGCAAAGAAAATTGACGCCATGGCCCGACCGGTCAGACTGCTCAGCGTCGGCGCCTTCACCCTCGACACGATCCTGCGCGTCGATGCGCTTCCCGCTCATCAGGGCAAATTCATCGCTAGCGACGGAGTCCAGATCGCTTCCGGCATGGCGACGAGCGCGGCTTGCGCCGCGCATCGTCTCGGCGCCGACGTCTCGCTCTGGGCAAGCGTCGGCGACGATCTGGTCGGCGACCAGCTGATCGCCGACATCCGGGACGAAGGCATCGACTGCAGCCTCATCCGACGCGTAGCCGGCGCCCGCTCGGCGCTGGCCGCGATCCTGGTCGATGCGCATGGCGAGCGCATCATCGTGCCGTTCTATGACAAAAAGGCGCAGGCCGATCCCGAAGCGCTGCCAGTTGCCGACCTGTCCGATTTCGACGCCGTGCTGGTCGACGTTCGCTGGCCGGGCGCCGCGGCGCTCGCCTTGACCGCCGCACGCAATGCCGGCCGCCCGGCGATCCTCGACGCCGATACCGCGCCGGTCGAGGTGCTGGAGCGGCTGTTGCCCCTGGCCTCGCACATTGTTGCCTCCGAGCCCGCCGCCCGCATCGTCTGCGGCCACGCGCTCGATCCGCAAAGCGCTTGTGCCGATCTAGCCTCGCGCACCGACGCCTTCGTGGCGGTGACCGGTGGCGCCGCCGGAACCTGGTGGCATGATCGCACGAGCGGCGGCGTACGCCATGTCGAGGCGCCGAAAGTCAAGGCGGTGGACACGCTCGCCGCCGGCGACGTCTTCCATGGCGCCTTCGCGGTTGGCCTTGCCGAAGCCATGGCCATGGAGGAAGCGCTGCGCTTCGCCAGCGCCGCCGCCGCGCTCAAATGCCTGCGTTTCGGCGGCCGCCTCGGCGCGCCGGACCGGACGGAGACGCTTGCCATGATGGCGGCGCACTGGCCACCCCAGCACGGAAAAGGGAGCTGAGATTCAGGTCAGGCCGAGTCGAAAATGGTGGGCTCCGAGAACCGGAGCGGAACGTACTTAAGTACGTGAGCACCGGAAGCGCAGGAGCCCGCCATTTGCAGGCCGGCCTCACCTGAATATCAGCTCCCTTTAGGGTGTTCTACCGCCTGACGGCCGAAGTCCGGCACGTCGATATCCTGGCCGGCCTCGATGATCGAGCGGCGGACGGCGCGGGTGCGGGTGAATAGGTCGAACAGTTTTTCGCCATCGCCCCAGCGGATTGCCCGCTGCAATGAGGCCAGATCTTCCGAGAAACGCGCCAGCATCTCCAGGATCGC
>JAEKLU010000235.1 GCA_019509685.1 Mesorhizobium sp.
TTGGCGCCTTCTTCGAAATGAAGGAGTCCCGTTTCGCCAAAATGGGCATCGCCGACGTGTTCAGCGACAGCAAAGTGCGCGCCTTCTTCCGGGCGCTGTTTGCCGATGCGCTTGCCGAGGAAAGGCCGTCCTTCCTGCTGCACGGGCTGGAGGTGGCGGGCAAACTGCGCGCCGTCACCGGCTCCAGCCGCTCGGGCAAGCGCCTGATCTGCGAGTTCGGCGCGATTGCCGAAGACGATCTCGCCTTCACCAGTCCGGGCGACTTCCTGTTCTTCGACAATATCCAGGAAGCCTGCGAACTCGGCTTTGCCGTCTATGATTTCTCGGTCGGCGATGAACCTTACAAGCGTCTCTGGTGCGACATCGAAATCCAGCATTTCGAGGTGCTGGCGCCGCTGACACTGAAGGGCCGCGCGCTGGCGGCTGCCTTGAGGCAAGGCACGCGCGCCAAGGCGTTCATCAAGAACAACCCGACGGCCTGGAAGCTGACCAAGATGCTGCGCCGCAAGACCGCGGGGCAAGCAGCGGCACCACCCGCCGCCGAGGACGACAACTAGATCCCGCTGGAAACTCTACGCATTGCTTTGTCGGCGGACCGATCTCAGGCCGCCGAGCGGCGTCCCGGCACCGGCGTTCCGGGCGGCTCATGGCCGATCGGCGTGACCAAAGTCAGATTAGGATAGCCATTCTCGATCAGCTTGACCGCGGCCTGCGTCACCTGGTCGTCGGCTTCCAGCATCGACAACAAGACCTCGGTGCCGTCGCCGACCAGGCGGCCGATGCCTTGCGCGTCGGCCGGGCCGCATTCGACCACGACAAGGTCGTAAGCCGTCGTCAGCGACTGCATGATGATCGGCAGCCGGTCGGCGGCGCGCATGGCGCGCACCGGATCAGCGGTGCCGACCGGAATGACATGGGCGTCGGAATAAAGATCAGGATGGATGACATCGCTGAACTGCGCTTCGGAGGCGAGCAGATTGGTGATGCCGGGGAACAGGTTTGAATCGAGCATCGGTCGCGATGCGGCGCCCGACGCGGTGAGATCGAGCAGCAGGACGCGCAGGCCGGCATCGGAGACTTCGCGTGCCACCAGCACGGCCGACGCAGCCGCTTCGTCGCCCTCGGGCGATACGAAGATCGCGCGAGCAGTGCCGGAAGAAATCAGCTTTTCCGCCGCCTTGTCGACATCGATCTCGCCCAGCAGGGATTGCCTGGGTTCCGGCGCTGGCTCCAGCTCCGGTTCGGGCGCCGGCTCGATCGGTTCGGCCGGCACCTCGGCGACGGCGTGAACCTCGGCCGGCTCGCTCTCGGCTGGCTTCGGCAGCTCGGCCTCCGCAATCGACGGGCCTGCCACAGGCGCCTCGTAAAGGGCAAAAGCGCCATCTTTGTCCGGCGCATCGGCGACTGTTGGCTCGATCCTGGCGGCGGGCATTGGCACCTGCTCGATATGCTCTATCCGCGCGCCCGGCGCCGGCCGCATGGCGCGGCCGGAGAACAATTCACCGAGCAAGGTGGCAATCGCCATCAGCAACAGCGACGCCGCCGCCGCGGCACCGGTGATCGGTCCGACCTTCGGGAAATAAGGCTCGGTCGGCACCTGCGCTTTCGACAGCAGATTGGCATCCACCGGCAGATATTTGCGATCCACGCGCGAAGATGCCTCGCGATAATTCGTCATGTAAGACTCAAGCTGCTGGCGCTGGGCATTGGCGTCGCGCTGCAGTGCGTCGAGCTGCACCTGCTGTTGGCCGGCACGGGCCGAGGCCTCCTTCAATTGGTCGACCTCCTTGACCAATTGGTCCTCGCGGGCCTTGGCCGTCTGCGCCTGGGTCGCCAATCCCCTTAGGATCTTTTGCCCTTCGTTGCGGATCTGGCCATTGAGATCGGCAAGCTGCGACCTCAGCGCCCGGATGCGCGGATGGTTGTCGAGCAGCGTGGTCGACAGGTCGGCGATGTTGGCCCTGAGTTCCACCTGCCGCTCGAGCAGGCGCTGGATCAGATCGGAAGACATAACTTCCGGCACGCTGTCGAGCGTGCCGCCATTCTGCAGCGCCCTGCGCACGCTGTCGGCAGTGGCCTCGGCGGCGGCGCGATTGGCGCGTACCCGTGACAGTTCGCTCGACTGTTCGGAAAGCTGCTGGGTCGCGAGCACCGCATTGTTGCCGCCCATCAGGAGGTCGGATTGCGAACGAAACGCGGCGACTTTGGCTTCGGCTTCCTTCACCCGATTCTGCAGATCGGTGATTTCCGGGCCAAGAAAGCCGGTGGCGGCGGTATTGGTATCCTTCTTTGTATCCTGCTTGGCCCCGAGGTAGGCCTGCGCAATCGCATCGGCAACCTTCTTGGCAAGCTGCGGATCCTTGGAGGAGAACTCGACGGCGATGATGCGCGTCTTCTCGACGGCATAGACATTGAGCTTCTCGTGCATGGCATTCAGCACGCGCTCTTCCGCCGGGATATCGAAGGGATCGCTCTTCAGGCCGACAAGGACGAGCATGCGGCCCAGCGCCGACATTCTCAGCGTTTCGTCGAATTCAGGCAGTTTTTCCAGATCGAGATCGGTAGCGACTTTCTTGAGGATGTCGGGCGAGCCGATGATCTGCACCTCGGTGGCCACTGCGCCCTCGTCGGTCACCGCCTTGTCGTCATTGGCGGTGCTCGTCGGCCGGGTGTAGACCGATTCGCGCGGTCCGATCTCCAGCTTGGCCGTTGCTTTGTAATAAGGCGTGGCGAGCCACGCGAAGGCAAAGGCAAGGCCGGTTACCACCAGCGTGACGACAACAATGCGCAACCAGTTGCGCCCAAGACTGGCGAAGAGCTGTCTCAGGTCGACATCGACATCTGCGGCCGCGGATTGAACGGACATTGCATCCTGCTCCGAACTTTGAGTCGAGGACGGACCGTAAACAACTATGGTAACCCAGCCGTTAAGATTTGGGCGGACGGTTGCTGTGCGACGTCTGCACGATATTGAGCGAAGGCAATATAAAGACTCAGTTTTTTGCCGGTGGCCGCCTCTTCTTGTCACCGTCCTTTACCACCCATTAACCCTAACAGGATGATAACGATCCTACGTCCTAGGGTTGGCCGCAGCATTTTGCGGCAAGAGCGATGAAGGTTCCTGACCGGTCATGAAAAGCACAGCTTCCCTCTTTCGCGCTTTCATTGCCTTGTCGCTGCTCACGGGCTGCTCGAGTTACCGGCCGACGCCTGCCGCCTTCCATGAAGTGCTCGACCAGCCTTACAGACTTGGCGCCGGCGACCGTGTCCGCGTCACCGTGTTCGAACAGGACGGGCTGACCAACACTTACAGCGTCGACCAGTCCGGCTACATCTCCTTCCCGCTTGTCGGCGCGATCCCGGCACGCGGCCATACCGCCCAGCAGCTGGAAAAGGAACTCGCCGATAAACTGCGCCAGGGCTATCTGCGCGATCCCGACGTTTCGGTCGAGATCGACCGCTACCGGCCAATCTTCGTCATGGGTGAAGTCGGCGCCGCAGGCCAGTATTCCTATGTGCCGGGCCTCACCGTGCAGAAAGCGGTGGCGATCGCCGGCGGCTTCTCGCCACGCGCCAATCAGGGGAACGTCGACATCACCCGCGACATCAACGGCAAGGTGATAACCGGGCGGGTGCTGACATCCGACCCGCTGCTGCCCGGCGACACTGTCTACGTCCGCGAACGCCTGTTCTGAAATCATCAACGTGGCGGCGAATCTCAGGATCGTCCACTGTTTTCGCTCACCTGTAGGAGGCATCTTCCGACATGTGCGCGACCTGACCGAGGCGCAGGTCGCCGCCGGCCATTCGGTGGGCATCGTCTGCGATTCGACGACAGGCGGCGGCTATGAGGAGTGGCTGTTCGAGGCGATGAAGGACAGTCTGGCGCTCGGCATCCATCGCACGCCGATGCAGCGCCATGTCGGCCCCGGCGATCTCGCCTCGGCCTGGCGCACCTATCGAATCATCAAGGAATTGCGGCCGGACGTGCTGCACGGGCACGGCGCCAAGGGTGGCGCTTATGCCCGTCTGTTCGGCTCACTGTTGCGGGTATCTAGGTCTCGCGTTGCCCGCCTTTATTCGCCGCATGGCGGCTCACTCCACTATGACGAAACGACAGTCACGGGAAAACTGTTCTTCGGCCTGGAGTACTCCATGGCGCGGTTCACCGACTGCCTGCTGTTCGTTTCCGAATACGAGCGTCGGACCTATCGCCGCAAGGTCGGCGAGCCGCCAATCCCCAACAGGCTGGTTTATAACGGCCTGCGTGCCGCGGAATTCGAACCAGTGACGACGGCGGCGGATGCCGCCGATCTGTTATACATCGGCATGATGCGCGATCTCAAAGGCCCCGACATCTTCATCGATGCGCTGGCGCTGGCCGGCGTCGCGATGGGCCGCCCGTTGACCGCCGTCATGGTCGGCGATGGCGACGACCTGCCCCGCTATCACGCGCGGGCCGAACGATTGGGGCTCAAGAACAGCATCCGCTTCCTGCCGCCAATGCCGGCGCGGGAAGCCTTCGCGCTGGCGCAACTGATCGTCGTGCCCTCCCGTGCCGAGGCGATGCCTTACATCGTGCTGGAAGCGCTTGCCGCCGGTATGCCGATGATCGCAACAGCGGTCGGCGGCATTCCGGAAATTTTTGGCGAGAGCTCCCCTGCCTTGATCAGGCCGGATCCGAACCAGCTCGCCGACAAGATCGTCATGGCGCTCAAGGACCTCGATGCCTATCGGCAGGCGATGCCGCAGGCCGACGAGCTCAAGGCTCGATTCGGCGCCGACGTCATGGCGGCCGAGATCGAGAGCGCCTATTTCGGGGCGCTGAAAAAATAGGCTTGGGGCATTCGCCAAGGCGGTGACTTGTCTCTACTTCAATTGCCAATCCGCGCGCAGTTGAACGGCTGTGGCCACATTGAAGCCAAGGCGCGCGATACTTTCCCTGGCCACGCCGACCAACTCCTCATTGCCGCGTGCGATCCGTCGGTCGGGCATGAGCAGATTGTTCTCGAATCCGACGCGGACATTCCCGCCAAGCAGCGCGCCGGCGACAACGCAGGCCGCCTCCCTGCCGCCGAAGGCACATGTCGACCAGTGCGCAAAACGCGGCATGGCTTCACCGAGAAAGGGCAGCAGGTCGCCGGGGTCGGATGTCTGGCCGGCGGTATACCGCCCCAGCACATAGAGGACCGAAAGGCGCTCGAACGGCACCACTCCGCGCGCCTGCAGTTGGGCCAGTCGCGTCGCTTCGTCCGGCGAATAGAGAATAAACTGCGGCGCGACGTTTTCCCGGCGCAGCCAATGCAGGAAGGCGTTGAACCCGACCTCGCCGTGCGCACCCGGCAGCAGTTCGCGCAAAGCGAGCGAGACCGATTCGGGTCGGACGTCGCGAACCACCTGCATCTGCTGTGCCGGCGCGTAGACGCCGAGCGATTCGCTGGTGATCTGGATGACGAGGCCATCGCCAACCACTTTGCGTATCGAGGAGATGGCGGCGCGATACGCATCCGCATCGAGGAGATGCCTGCCGTCACCATTGCGCACATGGATATGGATCATGTTGGCGCCGGCCTCGAGGCAGAGACCGGCGACGCGGGCGAGCTCGGCCGCCGTCATCGGCAACGCCGGATGATCCGCATGGGTTTTCCTGCCGCCATTTGGCGCAACAGCGATCGAAATCGGACGCATTGCCGTCATTTCATCTCCGATCGAAACCGGTTCGCATCGCCGTCAAACCTTCCGCGTCGAGAGGCAGGGCGCCAGGCACCTGCTTCACAACCGCACAGACCTTTTCAAAACCACCGGTTGTTTCAAGTCTTTATTAGCTCTCTTTTGCTATGCAGGTCCGTGTAGCTCGCGGACAATCGCATGAATGAGATCGACCCCGCGCGCCGCTTTTCCTTAGATGCGGTGCGCAATTTCGATGCCCCTGCCGAAGGTGAGAAGCCCGGCGGCATGAACGATGTCGCGCGCCAGGTCGCCTCGCAATATCGGCGCGATACGATGTCGCCGATTATGGTCAGCGGCGTGCTGCGCATGGTCGAATTCGCGCTGCTGTTCGGGTCCGGGCTCTGCGTCTACTTCTACTTTGTCGGCTTCTTCAACTATCTGGCCTGGCAATATCCGCTGACGATGGCGGCGGCCTCGTTCCTGGCGGTTGTGCTGCTCGACGTCTCCGACTGCTATCAGATCTCGAGACTGATGCGACCGTTCGCCAATTTCGGCCGCATACTGGCTGTCTGGGCCGGCGCCTTCGCGCTGATGGCCCTGACCGCCTTCGCTATGAAGGCCTCGCAAGACTATTCGCGCCTTTTGTTCGGCGCATGGTTCGTCGTCGGCTTCGTGCTGATCTTCAGCCTTAGAGTGGTGATGTCGAGGCTGATCCGACGCTGGGCGCGCGACGGCCGCATGGAGCGCCGCGCCGTCATTGTCGGCGGCGGCAAGGCGGCCGAGCAGCTGATCCGCACGGTCGAAAAGCAGCCCTACAACGACATCCGCATCTGCGGCATCTTCGACGACCGCGGCGACAAGCGCTCGCCGCCTATCGTCGCCGGCTATCCGAAGCTCGGCACGATCTCCGAGCTGATCGAATTCGCCCGCATTGCGCGCATCGACATGCTGATCGTGTCGCTGCCGCTGACCGCCGAATCGCGCGTCCTGCAACTTCTCAAGAAGCTCTGGGTGCTGCCGGTCGATATCCGGCTGTCGGCGCATTCGAACGCGCTGCAGTTTCGCCCGCGCGCCTATTCCTACATCGGCTCGGTGCCGATGCTCGACATCTTCGACAAGCCGATCAACGACTGGGATTCGGTCGCCAAGCGCGCTTTCGACATCGTCTTTTCGCTGATCGGCATCATTCTGTTTTCACCGGTGATGCTGGCGACCGCGATTGCCATCAAGCTCGACAGCAAGGGCCCGGTTCTGTTCAAGCAGAAGCGGCATGGCTTCAACAATGAGATCGTCGAGGTCTACAAATTCCGTTCCATGTACACCGACCGGTCGGACCCGACCGCCAAGCAGACGGTGACCAAAAACGATCCGCGCGTCACCCGCGTCGGTCGCTTCATCCGCAAGACCTCGATCGACGAATTGCCGCAATTCTTCAACTCGCTGCTCGGCTCGCTGTCGCTGGTCGGACCGCGGCCGCATGCCATCGCCGCGCAATCGCATAACCTGCTCTACAACGAAGTGGTCGACGGCTATTTCGCCCGCCACAAGGTCAAGCCCGGCGTCACCGGCTGGGCGCAGATCAATGGCTGGCGCGGCGAGATGGACACCAACGAAAAGATCCGCATGCGCACCGAGTACGACCTCTACTACATCGAGAACTGGTCGATGCTGTTCGACCTGCGCATCCTGTTCCTGACGCCGATCCGCCTGCTCAATACGGAAAACGCCTATTGAGCGCCGTCACCCATGAGTTGCAGCCGCAGGCTGTCAACAAGTTGCAGCCGCAGGCTGTCAACAAGTTGCCGGCTTCGGCTATAAACGCCAACGCGATCGCGCTCATTGCGTCGGCGGCGATCGGCATCGGCATCCTTCTGTCGGGCTTCGTCATGAGCGAGCCGGCGCCTTACGAAATCTACATGGCCGGGCTGATCGCTGTCTGGGCGCTGTTCGGCCTCAGAATCTCCCGCGCGATCCTGCCGCTGCTCATCCTTCTGGTGGCCATGAACATCGGCGGCATGATCGCGATGACGCAGATGGCCGATCTCGCCTTCACGCCGCTCTATCTCTCGGTGTCGCTATTCCTTGCCTTCAGCGCTGTCTTCTTCGCCTCGGTGACCTCGGTCCAGCCCAGCCTCTACCGGCTGATCTTCATCGCCTATGTGGTGTCGGCGGTGGCGACCTCGCTGCTCGGCATCGCCGGCTATTTCCATGCCTTCCCGGGCGCGGAAATGTTCACCAAATACGACCGCGCCGCCGGCGCCTTCCAGGACCCGAACGTGTTCGGCCCGTTCCTGGTGCTGCCCGGCACCTATCTGCTCTATCTGCTGCTCACCGGTCCCGTCTCGCGCATGCCGCTGCTGGCGGTGCCGCTGCTGATCATCACCGCCGGCATCTTCTTTTCCTTCTCGCGCGGCGCCTGGGGCATGTTCGCGGTGTCGGCGGTGCTGCTCACCGCCTGCCTCTTCCTGCAGAGCGCCAGCGGCAAGTTCCGCCTGCGGATCGTGGTGATGACGATCGCGGCAGCGGCGCTGCTGATCATTGCCATCCTCGTCATCCTCCAGCTGCCCGGCGTGTCGGACATGTTCACGCAGCGCGCGCATCTGGAACAGAGCTACGACACCGCGCGGCTCGGCCGCTTCGCCCGCTACTCGATCGGCTTCCAGCTGGCGATGGAGCACCCCTTCGGCATCGGGCCGCTGGTCTTCGGCACGATCTATGGCGAGGATACGCACGACATCTGGCTGAAGGCGCTGATGGACTATGGCTGGCTGGGCTTCATCTCGTTCCTGACGCTAACGCTGTGGACGATCGGGGCCGGCTTCCGCATCCTCCTGCGCGACCGGCCGTGGCAGCCCTATCTGTTGTGCGCCTATGTCGCCTATCTCGGCAATATCGGGCTCGGCACCTTCATCGACATCGACCACTGGCGCCACCTCTATCTGCTGCTCGGCCTGATCTGGGGCGCGATCGCGCTGGAGTACCGGCACCAGCGCGAATTGCGGCTGGCAAGGCCCGTGGCCGCACCGGTAATTTCGGCGGCGGCATAGCCACCGAATTCGGTTGACCCGCACAGGGTTATCACGATACATCGCCACCCGGTCCGGAGTGTAGCGCAGCCCGGTAGCGCACTTGACTGGGGGTCAAGGGGTCGTCGGTTCGAATCCGGCCACTCCGACCATTTTAATCCTTGAAATCCCCCGCGAAGGCAGCACGAAACGTGGCCTGCGGATTTTATGCCTCTACCGCTAGGCCCCATGCGCCGCCAGCATGCGGCGCGCGCTTTCCTCGTCGGTGATCAGTACGGTTGGCGCGATCAGGTTCATGGCGCCGAGCAGCGCCTCGGTCTTCTCCGCGCCGCCGGACGTCAGGATGCGAATCGGCGCCTTGCGCAGGCGGTCGACATCTACCGACATCACATGGCTGTTGACGGGATGGTCGACCAGATCGCCGTTGCGGTCGTAGAAATGGAACAGAAGGTCGCCGACGGCGCCACGCGCCAGCAGGGCCTCGCGGTCCGCTTCCTTGAGAAAGCCACCGCGCGAGAAGGTGGTGGCCGAAGCGATGCCGCCGACGCTGAGCAGCACGGCGTCGAGCGCGTCGGCCATTTCGAAAATCTCCTGCAGGCCACAGCGCTCGACCAGGGCGATCTTGGTCTCGACGCTGTCGACGACGGCCGGCGTCGGCATCAGATAGCCGTCACCCTGAAAAATCTGGGCGAAGCGCCAGGCGAATTCGGCCGGGTTGACCCGGCGCGCGACGCCGACACCGCCAAGCAGCGAGATCACACTGAAATCGGCAAGCGATTTGGCGCTGATGAAAGGCAAGGTGTGGAACAAAGTCACGCCCCAGCCGACGCCGACCCGCATGCCGGATTTCATGGCGTCGGACAGGAACATGCCGGTCTTGGCGGCGATGGCCGGGATCGGATCGGCATTGGGGTCGCTGAGCGGCGCTACCAGCGCCTGCTGCAGGCCGAAGGTCTTTTCCAGCGCGCGCTCCAGCCGCACGATCTCCAGGAGCTCGCTCTCGATGGTGATCTTCACTTCGTTGCGGGACCGTGCGTCCGCCAGCATGCGCACGATGGTGACGCGGCCAACACCGAGCACGTCGGCGATCTCGTTCTGCGTCATCTGCTCGACGAAATACATCCAGGCGGCGCGAATTCTCAGGCGATCGGTCCGGCTTTCATTGACGACCTGCTCGGACGCTTCCGCCCTGCCGTTTTCGGTTTCGCCTTGACGTCGCCTGCCCAATTTCCCCTCCAAGCTCGGCGATGACGCCTGCCCTCGCCGATTCTGCATGCTGGTTAAATATCGTCTATTGATCTACCAATCGACAGGAACAATCTAGAGAGGGTGGCTGACACCCCCGAGCCTTGACCGGCTTCCGCATTTCGAGGCCATTGCCGATGCTGCGACAAATTTCCGAGGATGTGCGCGTCAACCTGAAGGATCGGCTTCGGGAACTGCGCGACGTCATCCGCCAAAGCCGCCACGACAGCGCCGGCGAGCCGCCGCGCGAAATCGCCAATCTGCCGCCGTTCCCGGGCAGGAGTCTGCTTGGCCATGCCGCGAGCGCCGTCGACGAAGCGCTGACGATCGCCGAATCCTTCGTCCCGCATTCCCGGCCGCTCAAGGTCGACGGCACGACGGTCAAAAGCCTGAGCATCTATTTTCCTGAAGGCGATGAGGACCGGCAGATCGACGGCGAACGCCAGTTCCGGCGCGATATGTATTACCTGGCCCGCGCGGTGCTTGCCGGCTACGGCATCGACAATCCCCGTGTGCACGAGGCGAGCTTTTCGGCGATCCATGCCGCGATGCGCAGGCAGCACGCGGACCTTCTGGCTGCCGCGACGGCGGAGGCTGCCTCGAACGATCAGGTCGCGGCCGCCTGCTCCGCCCTGCTCGTCGAATGCCTCGATCACCGCCCTGTGCAGTCTGGCGAGACTGGAAGCATCGACCATTCGCTCAAGATCAAAAGTCTTGCACCGGTGGTGCTTGCCTGCGGACTGGCGAGCAAGGCCGATTGCGCCGCGCCTGAGCCGGATATCCTCGAGATCGCGGTACTGGCGGCCGAAGTCCGGGAGGATCGCATCCGCCTGGCCTGCGCCCAGGCCAATCCGGTTCAGGAACTGACCCCGGTTTTCGCCACGCTGCTTGCGCATCTGACGTAACCGCCGGCTTCCAAACTACTTCTCGGCCGCCATGGCGGCGATGGTCTTCTTGGCGCGCTGGATCGAGGCGGGGCTCATGCTGAGCTCGGTCAGGCCCATCTTGATGAATGCGGGGATCAAGTCGGGTCGGCCGGCGGCCTCGCCGCACATGCCGACCATGATGCCGGCGGCAACGCCGGCTCTGGCCGTCAGCTCGATCGCCGCCATCACCGCCGGATTGGTGACGTCGTTGAGCTTGGCGACGGTCGGGTTGAGGCGGTCGGCGGCCATGATGTACTGGGTGAGGTCGTTGGTGCCGATCGAGAAGAACGCCACTTCCTTGGCCAGCGCCGGCGCGATCAGCACGGCAGCCGGCGTCTCGATCATGACGCCGAGATCAAAGGCGGCATGCGGCACGCCTTCGGCCTTCAGCTCGGCGGCGCATTCCGCGACCAGCGCGCGGGTGCGCGTGACCTCGCCGATCTCCGCAACCATCGGCAGCATCACCTTGATGTTGCCGTGAATAGCGGCCCTGAGCAGCGCCCGCAGCTGCTTTCGGGGAACTCGATGCCGGCGATCGGCTTGTCGCCACCGATGTCGAGCGTGCGCACGATCACTGAATGTGGGGCGAAAGCCTTGGCGAGCGCGCTGTAGGTTTCGGCCTGCATGTCTTCCGAGGGCAGATGCATGTGGCGCATGAAGAGCAGTTCGGTGCGGAACAGCCCGACGCCCATCGCGCCGGCCTCCTGCGCGGCCTCGATCTCCTCCAGCGAGCCGATATTGGCCGCGACCTCGATCACCGTTCCGTCCGCGCGGGAAGGCGTCAAATGCTTGAATACTTTGAGGCCGGCACGCTCCTGCGCCGCCGCCTCGACACGCGTGGCAAACTCGGCCCGCGCGGCCTCGTTCGGATCGACGATCACGTGCCCGGCATTGCCGTCGATCGCCACCACCTTGGCGTTGCGCAGCGCGTTGACCTTGTCGCCCAGACCCAGCACCGCCGGGATGCCGTGCGAGCGGGCGATGATGGCGATGTGCGAGGTGGCGCCGCCATGGCCGCAGACCACGCCGCCGATGCGCTTTAACGGCGCGCGCGCCAGATCCCAGGCGCCGATGTCGTCGGCGATCAGGATCGCGCCTTGCGGGATGGTCTCGAGGCTGACCTCATCCTGGCCGAGCAGCACCAGGCAGATCTGCCTGCCGACGGCATGTACGTCATCGGCGCGGGCGTTGAGATAATGATCGTCGACGGCGCTGAAATCGGCGGCGATGGACGAGGCTGCGCCGATCACCGCCGACACCGCGTCATCGCCGTCCCTGATGAGTTTTTCGACTTCACCGGTCAGGCTGTCGTCGGCGGCAATGTCGCGCAAGGCAGCCACAATGCCGCGATCGCCGCCGGAGAGATTGTCTTCGGCAAGCGTGCGATCCATCCGAGCCTGAACGGACGCGACGGCGCCGCGGAACCGTTCGAGCTCGCCATCGATCTCGTCGGCTTGGAGCCGCCTGCCTGGTCCTTCGATCTCGGCCGGGAAATGCGCAAAGGCCGGCCCGATGGCCACACCTTCACTGGCGGCAACGCCCTGGAGTTTTGCTGTCCCCTCCGCCGGCACGGCAATCGGCGAAGCGCCCTGCGGAGCGACCGCGGCCGGCGCGTCGGACGCAGCCTCGCCTGCCTCGCTGTCGAGGCCAGCATGCGGGTTTTCCAGATAGCCGATCAGCGCCTCGATCGCCTCGATGGCGTCGGCGCCGTTGGCCCGCACGGTGACTTCCTGGTTTTCCTTGACCGCCAGCAGCATCAGCTTGACCGAGCTCTTGGCGCTGACCGCCTTGCCGTCCTTGACCAGCTCGACGTCGGATTCGAAACCCTTGGCGAGCTTGACGAACCGCGTGGCGGGACGGGCGTGCAAACCTTCATGCACTCTGACGATGGTCGAGCGTTCCATGGCAATACTCTAGCTTATTGCGCCGTCCGTGGACGGCAAATCCTATCAGGCGGCTATGGTGATCACAGCGCCCGGTGTGAGCGCGGCCACGAGGGCTCCCGTATCAACCTGGGATGCGCAGACCTCGCCTGGCCTTTCGGCTTCGGTCGCACCGTTGAAGGAGATCACGACATGGCCCATTTCGCGGACCTTGCTCCAGGCCGTTTCGCCTACCGCGGTGATGGTCGCCGAGACCGGACCGAGGGTGATCGACGCGCCTTTTTGCGGCGCGTCGTCGCTCGGGCCCTGCTCCGTCAGATGGAGCACGGAAACCTCGGCCAATTCAGGAGGCGAGCCATCCGCGAACAGGATGACCACGCCGCCCTCGGCGAGGTCCGCCACTTCGGGTCCTATCGCCGTGACCCGTGTCTTGAGAAGAACCGACATATGGCGAACCTCTTTTTGGTTTCTTAGAACACGATCAGCGAGACGATCCATGCGAT
>JAEKLU010000236.1 GCA_019509685.1 Mesorhizobium sp.
CCAGAACTCCGACAGCTTCTCAAGCGCGGCGGGTTCGGTGCCCGGCAGCGGCGTGAAGATGCACCAGCGGTTGTCGAAGAGGTCGGCGAAGCCGGCGTCCGGTCCGGATTTTTCCGTGCCGGCCAGCGGATGTCCTGGAATGAAATGCACGCCCGCCGGCACATGCGGCTGCATCTGCGCGATCACGGAAGCCTTGGTCGAGCCGACATCGGTGAGGATGGCGCCCTGCTTCAGCACCGGGGCGATTTCCGCGGCGACGTCGCCGGATGACCCGACCGGCACCGAGACGATGATGAGGTCGGCGTCGCGCACCGCTTCCCTGGCATCCGTCGTGTAGGAATCGCCGAGACCGAGTTCCTCGGCGCGCTTGAGCGTCGATGCGCTGCGCGTCGCAATGGCGATATGGCGGGCCAGCCCCTCGCGGCGGATGACGCGGGCCAGCGACGACCCGATCAGGCCGATGCCGACCAGCGCTATTTTCTCGAACATCGGTGATGCCATGGTGTTTTAACTTTTCAGGAAAATCGTCAGCGCATCGACGACGCCGCGATTGGCCTCCTCGGTGCCGACGCTCATGCGCAGCGCGTTGGGAAAGCCGTAGCCGGTGACGCGGCGCAGGATATAGCCACGCTGGCTGAGATAATCGTCGGCGGCCGCCGCGGAGTGCTTCTTGTCGTCGGGGAAGTGGATCAGCAGGAAATTGCCGACGCTGGGCGTCACCCTGAGGCCGAGTTTCGTCAGTTCCTCGCCGAGCCAGGTCAGCCATTTCTCGTTGTGCAGCACGCTGCGCTCGACATGGGCGCGGTCGCGGATCGAAGCGATGCCGGCCTCGATGGCGGTGGCATTGACGTTGAACGGACCGCGAATGCGGTTGATCGCATCCACGATATGCGCCGGTCCGTACATCCAGCCGACCCGGGCGCCGCCAAGGCCGAGCTTGGAGAAGGTGCGCGTCATCACCACGTTCTCAGCGCTTCCGGCAAGCTCGATGCCGGCTTCGTAGTCGTTGCGGCGGACATACTCTGCATAGGCGGCATCCAGCACCAGAAGCACGTTCTTCGGCAGGCCGGCATGCAGGCGGCGTACCTCACTGAACGGCAGGTACGTGCCGGTCGGATTGTTGGGGTTGGCGAGGAACACGATCCGCGTCGCGGGCGTCACGGCCGCCAGGATTGCGTCGACATCGGCGCGCTCCTCGGTTTCCTTGACAGCGACCGGCCTGGCGCCTGCCGCCTGGATGTAGATCTTATAGACCATGAAGGCGTGCTCGGTGAACACGGCCTCGTCGCCGGGCGAAAGATAGGTCTGCGCCAACAGCCCCAGGATCTCGTCTGAGCCGTTGGAGCAGATGATGTTTGCCGGGTTGAGGCCATGTACCTCGGCGATCGCTTCGCGCAACCGGCGGGCCGAACCGTCGGGATAGACATCCAACTTGGCAGCCACGTCCCGCGCCGCCTCGATCGCCTTCGGCGAGGGCCCGAGCGGGTTCTCGTTCGACGACAGTTTGTAGACCTTCGTTACCCCGGCCGGCGCCGTGCTCTTGCCGGGCACGTAGGCCTCGATGTCCATGATGCCCGCGCGGGGCGTCGGACGTGGCTGATCCTGCTTCATGTCACAAATCCGTCGAGAAGGCCTTGAGGCCGCAGCGGAAATACAGGCCATGGCGCGGAATGTCGAGTGCCAGCGCTTTGGGCGCGCAGCCTTGCCGTTGACGAAGCGCGGCGCTGGTTCTAGAACAGCAGCAACACTTCCGTGGTGATTTGGCCGGTCGGCTTGCAGCCACGTTAAACAATTCGCTAAAGGGCCGTTTGCAACCTGTAAACCGGCTTTGCGAAGGCAGGCCGGTTTTTTGTTGTCCGCCGGCCCGGACACCGCATCGGGCAAGATCGATGCGGCATGGATGAGGACTGCAATGGCCGCTCAGCGCGCTGCACGAACCAATGACGAGGCCGACCATCCGTCGAGCCCGCTGCTGCAGTTCGGCCCCGACCGGCCACTGCAGCTCGACGCCGGCACCCTGCTGTCGCCGTTCCAAATCGCCTACCAGACGTATGGCACGCTCAACGATGCTCGCTCCAATGCGATCCTGGTCTGCCATGCGCTGACCGGCGACCAGCATGTCGCCAGCACCAATCCGGTAACCGGCAAGCCGGGCTGGTGGGAAGTGCTGATCGGCCCCGGCAAGATCATCGATACCAACCGCTTCTTCGTCATTTGCTCCAATGTCATCGGCGGCTGTCTCGGTTCGACCGGTCCCGCCTCGACCAACCCGGTGACCGGCAAGCCTTACGGGCTCGAGCTGCCGATCATCACCATCCGCGACATGGTGCGCGCGCAGGCGATGCTGGTCGACCATTTCGGCATCGAAAAGCTGTTTTGCGTGCTCGGCGGCTCGATGGGCGGCATGCAGGTGCTGGAATGGGCCGCCAGCCATTCCGAGCGCGTCTTCTGCGCGCTGCCGATCGCCACCGGCGCCCGTCATTCCTCGCAAAACATCGCCTTCCACGAAGTCGGCAGGCAGGCCGTGATGGCCGATCCGGACTGGCACGGCGGCAAATATCTCGATTTGGGCAAGCGCCCTGAAAAAGGGCTCGCTGTCGCCCGCATGGCCGCCCATATCACTTACCTGTCGGAAGCGGCGCTGCACCGCAAATTCGGCCGCAACCTGCAGGACCGCGAGGCGCTGACCTTCGGCTTCGACGCCGATTTCCAGATCGAAAGCTATCTGCGCCACCAGGGCATGACCTTCGTCGATCGCTTCGACGCCAACTCCTATCTCTATTTGACCCGCGCGATGGACTATTTCGACCTCGCCGCCGACCATGGCGGACGCCTGGCCGATGCCTTCGCCGGCACCAAGACGCGCTTCTGCCTGGTATCCTTCACCAGCGACTGGCTGTTCCCGACCGAGGAAAGCCGCTCGGTCGTGCATGCGCTCAACGCCGCCGGCGCCTCCGTCTCCTTCGTCGAGATCGAGACCGATCGCGGCCACGACGCCTTCCTGCTCGACGAGCCGGAACTGTTTGCGGCGATCAACGGCTTCATCGCCTCGGCCGCCCGTGCGAGAGGGCTCAGCGCATGACCCCGAAAAGTTGCAGACTTTTCGGACCGGGATCATGCGCCAGGCAGGAGGCGAAGTCATGAGCGTCAACCGCGCCCAGCGTGTCGATCTCGAGGTCGTCACCGATCTCATCCCGCCAAACTCGCGTGTCCTCGACGTCGGCTCGGGCGACGGCTTGCTTTTGGAACTGCTGCAGGAGACCAAGCAGGTCGACGGCCGCGGGCTCGAACTGTCGCAGCGTGGCGTCAACGAATGTGTGGCGCGCGGCCTCTCGGTCATCCAGGGCGACGCCGACACCGATCTGAAATTCTATCCCGACAAGGGCTTCGATTTCGTCGTGCTGTCGCAGACCATGCAGGCGACCCGCAACCCGAAGATCGTTCTCGACGAGTTGCTCAGGATCGGCAACCGCGCCATCGTCTCCTTCCCCAATTTCGGCCACTGGCGCGTGCGCTTCTCGCTGCTGGTCAAGGGCAGGATGCCGGTCACCAAGGACCTGCCCTATTCCTGGTACGACACCCCCAATATCCACTTCTGCACCATCCGCGACTTCGTCAATCTGTGCGAGGAGCTTGGCGCGACGGTCGAAAAGGCGACCGCGCTCGACGCCGCCGGCCAGAAGATCGGCCTGTCGATGCCCTGGTGGTTCTGGAATTTCTTCGGCCAGCAGGCGGTGTTTTTGCTGAAGCGTTAGCCTGCGGCGTGAATTCCTCATGCATGGGCTGTCAGCCAAGCACATCCGTAGCCTTGTGCGGATGCTCGACGCCGTCAACGACGATCACGTCGGAGTTCGAATTTTCGAGGCGCAACGAAAGGATCGCCTGGTAGGCCGGCGAATTGTACCAGTCCCGCACATGCTGCCTGTCCGGGAATTCAATGACGATGAGATGTCCAGGCCAATCGTTTTCGATTACCTCGACCTCACCGCCATGCACGAGGAAGCGGCCGCCGAAAGGCGCCAGCGTGGCATCGATCTTTTCCAGATATTCGGTCATCCACGGACCGGGCGTGACATCGCGCATGTGAGCAACGGCGTAAGCAGTCATCATCTACTCCTTCATTGGAAGCCGACCTCCGGCTTGATGGGAGCAGGTTGCAAGATCGAGGTATTCCCGTCGATTACCTCTGAAGTCATCATTTCGAGGATACGAAGCGGGGATGGCGAGATCGCCGGCCGCCAACAGTGTTGCTTTCGCAGCGCGGCCGAAGAAAAACCGCTTCCCGCCAAGACACATCAACGTGACAGCGACACCTGCTTCTTGTTAGCGTCTTCGGACAATTTGGGGGGAGCATGCATAACGAACCACAGCAGATCCTTCGGGCAATTCGCCGAGCCGGGACCTAACCAAGCCAGATGCCGACCGAAGCGGTTCCGCTGATCACAGTCATCACGCCGACACACAACCGGCGCAGCCAGGTTGTGCGCGCGGTGGAAAGTGTTCTGGCCCAGACACTTACCCGCTTTGAGCATATTGTGGTCGACGATGGTTCGACCGATGCCACGGCCGCCGCGCTGGCCGAAATTCGCGATCCAAGGCTGATCTATGTCGGCGCCAAATGGCGCGGCGCCAATGCCGCGCGCAATGCCGGTATCGAGCGGGCGCGGGCGCCGGTGGTGACCTTCCTCGATTCGGACGACGTCTATCTGCCGGACCGTCTGGAGCGGACGCTGGCGCAGTTCGATCGGAACCCATCGCTCGAGGTGTTGATCAGCTCCTTCCTGTCGGTGAAGGGCGGCCACAGCACCAAATGCATCAATCGCGAGGGCTTTCTGGACAAGGGCACGCTGCAGCGCGCTTTGGTTTCACAGACCATGTTCATCGCCGGCTCGGCGATCACCGCGCGTCATGAATCGCTGCTTGCGATCGGCGGCTATGACAGCGACGTCGCGCGCATGCAGGACCTCGAATTGCTGCTGCGTTTTTCCCAGCGCGGCGGGGCCATGCTGTCCGAAGTTATCGATTGGAAGAAATACCATTCCGAGAATTCGATCTCCCGGCGCCGTAACGGCTATGTCGAGGCCTATGCCAACCTGATCGACAAGCACCCCTATATTGCCGACCGCTATCCCGATGTGCCGCCTTACATGATCACGCGTCAGATCATCGCCGATGTCCTCAAGGGCAGGTTGCCGGCGGCATTTTCGGGCTATCACGCCAACCGATCGTCCAAGGCGCTCGGCTATTCGGTGGTGCAACTGCTGCGCGGCTATGTCGCCGGCCGCCGCTGGCGTCGCGATTGCCGTGGCGAATTCCGCGCCAAATACGGCGCTCGACCAGCCTGAGCCAGGACCAGCTTTTAGAACAATTCCAGGAAAGGCGATTCCGGAATTGCGTCAAAACAAAGAGTTAGAGCGCGTCGTCTGAATCCGTTTCAGCGCGACGCGCTTTAAGCCTTGGCGACTTCTTTCTTGCGGCGTGTCACGTGCGGCGGCGGTTCGATCGCGCCCGCCCGAACCCGTGCCGGCTTGAGCGGCGAGGCGCCGCTGTCCTTGACGATGGTGAGCGAGCGGGGGAAGAACTGGCTGTTGTGCAGCCCACGGCCGATGTTGAGGATCGCGGCGCCCGGCAGACGCTTTTCCATCATCGACAGCACGCGTCGCAGCGACGGGCCGTCGAACGCATCCAGCGCCTCGTCGATGATCACCCATTTCGGCTTGCGCAAGGCGAGCCTGGCGAAGGCCAGCGAACGCTGCTCGTCATCGCTGAGTTCGCGCTCCCAGCGACCCGGATGGTCGAGCGACGATGCCAGCCGCTCGAGGCCTACCTCGGCAAGCACCGCCTGGAAATCGGCATCGCTGGCAGGCCCGGCTCCATTCGGATGAAGCACCTCGCGCAATGTTCCCGCCGGGAAATACGGCACGCGCGGCACGAAGATCGGGGTTTCGCCTGCCGGCAGGCCGATCCGCCCTTTGCCCCACGGCCACAGGCCGGCGATGGCACGAAAGAACAATGTCTTCCCAGCGCCCGGCTCGCCGGTGATCATGACACGCTCGCCGGGATGGATTTCGACGTGGCTGTCCGCCAGCTTGGTGCAGCCTTGCGGCGAGGCCACTTGGAGCGTTTCGAAAGTCAGGCTGCCATTGGCGTTGTCGCCGAATTCGATGCGCTTTTCCTTGTCGTGCAGCACATCGGTTTCGTCGAGCGCGATGCGGAAATCGGCGACACGCATCAGTGTGGCGCGCCAGTCCGCGATGCTGCCGATGTTGTTGACGAACCAGCGCAGGGACGAATGCACCTGGTTGAAGGCGCCGACCGCCATCATCAGCCCGCCGAAACTGATGTCGCCAGCGAAATAGACCGGAGAGGCGACCAGGATCGGCGCCACGACGGTGATCCAGCCATAGGTATCGGTCACCCAGGACAGATTGATCTGGGCGGTGAAGATGCGCCGCATGGCGCCCAGCACCGTGCCAAGGTCGATTTCGAGCCGCCGTTTGGCATCGGCTTCGCCATGGTAGAGCGCAATCGCATCGACATTCTCGTTGACGCGCACCATCGACGAGCGCAGCTCGGCCTCGCGGGTGTAGCGGTCGCTGTTGAGCCTGATCAGCGGGCGCCCGACCAGCCAGCTCAGCCACGAGGCGATGCCGGCATAGATGAACGCGGCCCACACCATGTAGCCCGGTATCGCCAGCGAATAGCCGCCAACGTGGAAGACGAAGCCGGACGACAATTGCCAAAGCACGCCGACGAAGGAAACGAGCAGGATGAATGACTGCAGCAGGCCGACGCCAAGGTCGGTCGACAGGTCGGACAGATGCGCGGCGTCCTGTTGCATGCGCTGGTCGGGATTGACGCCGATGGCGCCGGCATTGGCCAGCCGGAAGGCGCGCGCCGGCCGCATCCACTGGTCGATCAGGTCGAGGGTCAGCGCTTCGCGCAGCTTCAGCCGGAACATCTGGTTGAGCCAGGTCTGGCCGATGTTGAGCACCAGCAGCCCGCCGGCGATCATCGCAAAGACCATAAGCTGGTGCAGGAAGGCCGCCATGTCGCGGCGCGCCAGCGCATCGTAGAAGGGCTGGTTCCAGCTGTTGAGCAGCACCTGGCCGACCGATGTCGCGACGATGACGCCGACAATGCCGATCGACGTCCAGGCCAGCCACTTGCGAACCGGCGATACCACCAGCCCATGCTTGATCGTCACCATCTGGTCACGCAGGCTGCTGGCCTCGACCGAGACCGCGGCCTGTTCAGTGCCGGGCTTATGATCTGCTTCATCGGCCATACGGGAAATCCATGCTTTCGGGAGCGGTCCTCAACGCCGATACCGCGCTTCGACCTTTGCCCTGAGATAGGGTGATGATTGGCCTGTGGCGCAAGGCGCGGCCGCGATCACGAACGCGTCACCTGGCCAGGCGGAGCGTGAGCCGCCTGGCGGCCGAGCCGTGTTGCGCCCTGCGGCGAGAAGACCGGCACGAAGACGCGGCGCGAGGCGCGTTGGGCCACCGGCACGCCCTGGTAAAGCCGCTTCTGCGCCTCGACGACGATGACGCCGGAAAAGATCGGCCAGAACCGCCTGCCGGCCTTCTCCAGCACATTGTGGAACCGCATCATGAAGCGCCGTGGCGACGGCGGAAAAAACAGCGCGTCGCACCACGCGGCGGGCGTGAAATTGGCCTCGCGCAGCAATTCCGCGAGCTGGCCGCGCGAGAATGGTCGGCCATTGCCGAACGGTGTGTGCTCGAAACGCGCCCAGACGCCGCGCCGGTTGGGCACGACGATGACCACGCGCCCCGCCGGTGACAGCACGCGCCAGATCTCGTTCAAGGTTTCGCGCGGATTTTCCGCGTGTTCGAGCGAATGCACGAGCAGCACGCGGTCGATGCAGGAATCGACCAGCGGCAGCTCCTCGTCGAAGACCAGCGCGGTCGCTGTCGGCCCCGTTGCCGGCCACACCACCGCGCCTTGCGTCGCCGGCATGAAGGCAAACACGCGCTCGGCATCGGTGCCGAACCGCTCGAGCCACGGCAACGTATAGCCAAGGCCGACCAGCCGCTCGTTGGGGACGGTCGCCCATATCGACGACAGCGCCATGCTGATCGCGCGCTCGGCCAGACGTCCGAGCGTGGTTGAGTAGAAAGAGCGCAGATCGACGATATCCGAATGCATGCGCGGGACGGTAGCTGCGATGCCTTCCAAGTTCAACAAAGGCCGATGACATCGGCGGCCAAGCGCCCTATGTCTGCGGCGATCAGAGGAGATATGCCGTGTCCGTCGAAATCGAGCAATTCATGTGCCGCACCGACAATTTCGGCGTGCTGGTGCGCGACCCCAAAAGCGGTCAGACGGCAATCATCGACGCGCCGGAAGAAGCGCCGATCCTGGCTGCCATCAAGCGCACCGGCTGGACGCCGACAATGATCCTGACCACACACCATCACGCGGACCATGTCGAAGCCAATCTGGCGCTGAAGGAACGCTTCAAGCTGCGCATCATCGGCCCGGAGGCCGAGAAAGCAAAGATCCCGGGCATCGACGAGACCGTCGGCCAAGGGTCGGTCGTGCGCCTCGGCGAGGAGACGATCGAGGTCATCGAGACCCCCGGCCACACTGCCGGCCATGTTTCCTATCATCTGCCCGCATCGAAAGTGGCCTTCACCGCCGACACGCTGTTTGCGCTGGGTTGCGGCCGGCTGTTCGAATGCAAGCCGCCGGTGATGTACGAGTCCTTGAAGAAACTGGCGGCACTTCCGGCCGAGACCGTCATCTATTGCGGCCACGAATACACGTTGGCCAATGCGCGATTCGCGGTGACGGTCGACCCGGGCAACCCACTGCTGAAGCAGCGTCTGGCGAAGATCGAAGCGCTGCGCGCCGACAACAAGCCGACGCTGCCGACGACGATCGGCGAGGAACTGTCGACCAATCCGTTCCTGCGCTGGCACGATCCGGCGATCCGCAAGCATCTCGGCATGGAGAAAGCCTCCGATGCCGAGGTGTTCGCCGAGATCCGCAAGCGCAAAGACAACTTTTGAGCCTTTTTGCATGATCAGCGCCGCCGAAATCATCGCCACGCTCGACCTTCAGCCGCATCCCGAAGGCGGGTGGTATGCCGAGACGTTTCGTGATGCCGCTGCCGGCGGGCGAGGCCATTCGACCGCGATCTACTTCCTGCTCGAGCAAGGCCAGCTTTCGGCCTGGCACCGGGTGAGGGACGCCGCCGAGGTCTGGCACTTCTATGCCGGGGCGCCGCTGGCGCTGGCGATGCATGAGGAAGGCTCGGGCAATGTCATCGAGCAGGTGCTGGGCGCGGCACTTGCCACCGGCGAGCGGCCGCAGATTGTCGTGCCGGCCGGCTGGTGGCAATCGGCGCGCAGCCTCGGCGAATGGACCCTCGTCGGCTGCACCGTCGCGCCGGGCTTCGATTTCGCCGCTTTCGAGATGGCGGCGCCCGGCTGGCAACCGACCACGGTCTAAGCCAACAGGAATCCCAGCGTGATCGCCAGCTGGGCGGCGTAATAAAGCACCCAGACCGCGTAGCGCATCCACGCCCGCTGCGGCGAGATCGCCGCGAGCAGGAAGCGTTCGGCCGCCAGTAACCCGTCCGACGCCATGAACAGGACCGCGCCGGCGATGACCCAGATCTTGTCCGTGGTGAGCGCCGATATCCCCATGGCCATGATAGCCGCGACATAGACGGCGATCGGGATGCGCAGTGGCGGGCCGACCCGGCGCCAGAGCGCGGCAAGCATGACAATACCGAATGCCGCCATGGCAAGCGCGATCGCGCCCCGACAGGATTGCGAACTCAACAGGTCGAGCCCGCTGCCTGCCTGCAGGAACAGCGCGACATAGACGATATGCGCGGCAAGAAAACTCGCCAGCCCGCCGAGGAAGGCCTTCTCACCGTCGCGCGACAGGAAGGCGTCGCCGACGGCGCTCAAGCCCAGCGCCACGATCAGCAGCAGCGGGCCGCCTTGCATGGCGGCAAGCGCCGCCAGAAGCGCAACGGCCAGCGTCTTTGCCGCCGTGCGCGACAGCTTCGGCGGCATGTCGAGGGCGAAGGCGTAGATGACCGCCGCCGCGAACGAAAACAGCAGCGTCGCGTTGGCATTGGCTTCGATGCCGCCCGAAAACGGCATCATGCGCTGGCCTCGCCGGTTGCCGGCTTGCGCATCAGAAGCGATTTTGCCGCGAGCGCAGCACCTCCGGTGATGAGCACGCAGGCGGCGACGATGCGCAGCGACGGTTCGGCGACCCCCGCCGCGATCAGCACCAGCGTCGACAACAGCGGCGCGGCATAGCTCGCGGCGCCCAGCACCTGGATGTTGCCGCGCTTGACCCCGATATCCCAGGCATAGAAGGCCGCGCCGACCGGCATCAGGCCGAGCCCGACCACGGCCAGCCATTGTCCTGGGCCATCGGGCAGCACCGTCTTCTCAAGCAGGAGATGGCAGCCGAGCGAAAGCACCGATGTCGCGGCGCAGAACCAGGTGACGATCGAGGTCGGCACCGAGGGGAAGCGTCGCGACAGCAGCGAATAGGACGACCAGAGCAGCGCGCAGACGGCGGCCATTGCATAGCCGAAGGCATAGCGCGCATCGAAGGCAAGCCCGCCACCCTTGGTGACGATGAGGAAGGTGCCGGCAAGGCCGAGCAGCGCGCCGACGACATGGTTCCAGGCCAGCCGCTCGCCCGGCATCAGCGCCGAGCCGAGCACGATCAGCAGCGGCCAGAGATAGGCGATGAGGCTCGCCTCGACCGCCGGCGCGTTGCGCAGCGCCGTGAAGTAGAAGAAGTGGTATCCGAACAGCCCGGCAATGCCGATCACCCACACCTGTGCCGGGATCTTCTGGCTCCTGTCGGGGGCCGGCATGATCAGCCGGGCAGCGAGCCCGACGCAGGTGCCGATGGCGAAGGTGATGGCCGACAACAGGAATGGCGGCACCTGCCCGGAAGCGTTGGTGAGCAGCGCTAGCAGCGCCCACATGGCGACAGCCGAAAACCCGATCAATGTCGCGCGCCCCATGTATTCCCCCGGCGGCGCGCCGCGGCGCCTTCAGCAATTCCAGGAAAAGTGCCTCGCGGTCTTCCGTCCGGAATTGCGTAGACCTGAATTAATTCACAGCTTCGAACCGTCCCGCGCTGATGGTCAGCGGACCGATCTGGGTCCCGACCGTGGCGTGGATCGGCGCATATACGCCGGATTGGCCGAGCGGTGCAAACGTCACCAGCATGCGGCTCTTGTTCTTCAGATAGTCCA